>JAJZRM010000001.1 GCA_021802685.1 Deltaproteobacteria bacterium
AGCAGAAGCTCTTCTACCTTCCGGAGATGCACACGGACTACATCTTTTCGGTGATCGGGGAGGAGCTCGGGTTCGCGGGAGTCGCCCTGGTGGGGGCCTGCTACATCACCGTGGTATGGGTCGGATTCCGGATCGCCCGCCGCGCGCGCGATCCGTTCGGGAAGTACCTCGCCATGGCTTTTTCGTCCGTCATCGGCATCCAGGCGCTGATGAACATGATGGTGGGATTGAAGATGCTGCCGCCGAAAGGCATGGTGCTCCCCTTCCTGAGCTACGGGGGGAGCTCCCTGATCCTCCACCTGGCGGCGATCGGCGTGTTGATGAACGTATCCCGGAAGGGGGCCGACGGCATTGTCGCTGAGAATGATCATCGCCGGGGGAGGGACCGGCGGGCACGTTTTT
Organism: Deltaproteobacteria bacterium; assembly: GCA_021802685.1. Classification (GTDB taxonomy): domain Bacteria; phylum Desulfobacterota; class Deferrimicrobia; order Deferrimicrobiales; family Deferrimicrobiaceae; genus UBA2219. The sequence continues at coordinate 403 of JAJZRM010000001.1, forward strand.
CCGGGGATCGCCCTTGCTGAAGCGTTCCTCTCCCTTCGTCCCGGAGGCGTCGTCACATTCGTCGGGACGGAAACGGGCCTCGAGGCGCGGGCCGTCCCGGCGCGGGGGTTCGGGATCGATTTCGTCCCCTCGGGACAGGTCCGGGGGAAGGGGCTGGCATCGCTTGCCGGGCTGTTGCGGATCGCGAGGGGGTTCCCCGCGGCGGTGTCCGTCGTGAGGCGCCGCCGCCCGGACCTGGTCATCGGCGTGGGAGGGTACGCCTCGGTGCCGGTGGCGGCCGCGGCGGCGCTCCTGCGGGTCCCGCTGTTCCTGCAGGAGCAGAACAGCGTGCCGGGGCGGTCGAACCGGTTCCTGGCGCGGCGCGCCGTCCGCGTGTTCGCCGGCTTCGCGGGCGCGGTACCCTTCTTCCCGCCGGGGAAATCGGAGGTCACGGGAAACCCGGTGCGGTCGGAGATCGTCGCCGCGGCGCGGGAGCGCGCGGACGACTGGCCGCCGGAGGAGCCGTTCACGGTGCTGGCCCTCGGCGGGTCCCGGGGGGCGCGCGCGATCAACTCCCGGGTGCTGGAGATGGCCCGCAAGGGAAAGCGGGAGGGGAAGGCGATCCGGTTCCTGCTGCAGGCGGGGGAGGCGGAGCATGAAGCGGTGGAGAAGGCGGTGAGGGAGGAGGGGCTTCCGGTCGAACCGTTCCCGTTCACCGGGCGGATCGGCGAGATGTTCCCCCGGTGCCACGCCGTGCTGATGCGGGCGGGAGCCCTGTCCATATCGGAAGCCGCGCTGTTCGGCCGGCCGTGCGTCCTGGTGCCGTATCCGTACGCGGCGGACGACCACCAGGCGGGCAACGCGCGGGAGTACTGCGAGGCGGGCGCGGGGGCGTGGATGGCGGAAGCGGAGGCGACGGCCGAGGCGCTCTGGTCGTCCCTGTGGTCGCTCGCCGGCGACCGCGCGGCGCGGGAGCGGGCGCGGGCGGCGTCGCGCGCCTTCGCCAGGCCCGACGCGGCGTTCGAGGTGATCCGCAGGGCGCTGGCGCTTTCCGAAAACGTCCCTCCGGGGGGACGGGCCGCATGAAGGGGGCTTGAAGGAAATGTACCGGAAGGGTTTGCCCATCCATTTCGTCGGGATCGGCGGCATCGGGATGAGCGGGATCGCGGAGCTCCTGCTGAACCTGGGGTACCGCGTGTCGGGGTCGGACCTCCGGCGCTCCGACACGACGGACCGCCTGTCGGTGCTGGGAGCGGAGATCCGCCTGGGCCACGCGGCGGAACACGTCCCCGCCGACGGACACGTCGTGGTGACCTCCTCGGCGGTCCGGCCGGACAACCCCGAAGTCCTCGAGGCGCACCGCCGGAAGATCCCGGTGATCCCGCGGGCGGAGATGCTGGCGGAGCTGATGCGCATGAAATACGGGATCGCCATCGCGGGAACGCACGGCAAGACGACGACGACCTCGATGGTGGCGACGGTGCTGGCGACGGCGGGGTGGGACCCCACGGCGGTGGTCGGGGGAAAACTGAACAGCCTGGGCTCCAATGCGAAGCTCGGCCAGGGGGAGTTCCTCGTCGCGGAAGCCGACGAAAGCGACGGCTCCTTCCTGAAGCTCTCCCCGACGGTCGCGGTGGTGACGAACATCGACCCGGAGCACCTCGACTTCTACTCCGGGATCGGCCAGATCAAGGAAACGTTCCTCCACTTCATCAACAAGGTCCCCTTTTACGGATTCGCGGTCCTGTGCATCGACCACCCCGACGTGCAGGCGCTCCTTCCTTCCGTGGTGAAGACCGTCGTGACGTACGGGTTCTCGAGGCACGCGGATTACCGGGCGGAAGGGCTGGTCTCCGGCGGGATGGCGAACCGCTTCACCGTCATCGCGCGGGGGGAGCCGTTGGGGGAAATGACGCTTCGCGCTCCCGGGCGGCACAACGTGAGCAACGCCCTTGCGGCGATCGCGGTGGCGACGGAGCTGGGGATCCCCCCCGGGCAGGTGCGGCAGGGGATCGCCGATTACGCCGGAGTGGTGCGGCGGTTCCAGGTGAAGGGAGAGGCCGGCGGGGTCACGGTGGTGGACGACTACGCGCATCATCCCGTGGAGATCCGCGCGACCCTGTCGGCCGCGCGGGAGGTGTGGCCGGGCCGCCGGCTCGTCGTGGCGTTCCAGCCGCATCGGTACAGCCGGACGCGGGCGCTGTTCAAGGATTTCCTCTCGGCCTTCAACGAGGCGGACGTGCTGCTCCTGTTCGACGTCTACGCCGCGGGAGAGGAGCCGATCGCCGAGGCCGGCGGGGATCGCCTGTGCGAGGCGATCCGGGAGCACGGGCACAAGGGGACGTTGTTTGCGGGGAAGGCCGCCGACGCGGGGGAAACGGTCCGTTCCCTCCTTCGGCCGGGCGACATATTCCTTACGATGGGGGCGGGCGATGTCTGGAAACTGGGAGAGGGTTTCCTTACGGCGTGAGGGCGGGGGAAGCAGGGGGACGGCGGCTTTGAAAAGCATCGAGGTTTCGTTCCACATGAAGCTCCGGGACTACACCACCATGGGGATCGGCGGGGCGGCCGACCGGGTGGTGTTCCCCCGGTCGCCGGCGGAGGTCCGCGAAATTATCGCGGCGGAACGCCGGGCGGGGAGAACGGCGTACACGATGGGAGCCGGCAGCAACCTCCTCGTGTCGGACGCCGGGGTGGCGGCCACGGTCCTCTGCACCAAGAAGCACCTGTCCAAGGTGGTGTTCGTCGGGGGCCATTCGGTGATCGCCGAAGCGGGGGTCATGCTCCCCCGGCTGGCCGTCCTGTGCGCCCTCTCGGGGCTCTCGGGGATCGAGGGGCTCTCCGGCATCCCGGGTACGGTGGGCGGCGCTCTGACGATGAACGCGGGCGCCTACGGTCGGCGGATCGGGGAACTCACGGATTGGGTGGAGGTGGCCGACGCGGAAGGCGAAATCCACCGGATCGAAGCGCGCGCCATCCGGTTCGGGTACCGGGAAACGGAGTTCCCCGTGCGCGGCGTCGTGGTCCGCGCGGGGTTCCGGTTCTCGGAGGCGACGCGGGAGGCGGTGTTCGAACAGATGCGCCAGTGGAACGAGAAGCGCCGCGTGAACCAGCCGTGGGGCGAGAAGACCTTCGGCTCCACCTTCCGGAACCCTCCGGCGGGAGAGGGCGCCGGGGCGCTGCTGGAGCGGGCGGGGATGAGAGGGGAACGGGAAGGGGAAGCGTGCTTCTCCGAGAAGCACGCCAACTTCATGGTGAACCGGGGCCGGGCCACGGCGTCGGACGTGCGGCGGCTGATGGCCCGCGGGCAGAAAGCGGTGCGGGACCTGTCCGGAGTCACCCTGGTTCCCGAAGTGAAGATGTGGGGGGAGTTCGATGTCTGACCGCGAAAAAAACGAAGTACGCCGCGTGGGCGTGTTCTACGGCGGCGTCTCCGCGGAGAGGGAGGTCTCCCTCCGCACGGGCGCGGCGGTCGCGGCGGCGCTCCGCCGGAAGGGGCACGCCGTCCGGGAGATCGACATACGGGAGGACTGGCTGGGAACGGTCCGCGACGCGGGCGTCGACGCGGCCTTCCTCGCCCTTCACGGACGGTTCGGCGAGGACGGCTGCATCCAGGCGGCCTGCGAGCTGGCGAGGCTCCCCTACACCGGGTCGGGCGTCGCGGCTTCCGCCATCGCGATGAGCAAGGTGCTCGGGAAGCGGTTGGCCTCGGCCTCCGGCGTCCCGTGCCCGCCGGACGCGGTGTACGAGGGGGCGGGGATCGCGGGGGCGAAACCGCCGTCCTTCGGCTTCCCGCTCGTGGTCAAGCCGGACCGGGAAGGTTCGACCGTCGGCGTGACGATCGTACGCGGGCCCTCGGAATGGGAGGAGGCGCTGGCCACGGCGGCGCGGTACGACAGCCGCGTGCTGGCGGAGGGGTATGTTCCCGGCCGGGAGATCACGGTGGCGGTCCTCAACGGCCGGGTGCTTCCGGCGATCGAGATCGTGCCGAAGTCCGGTTTCTACGACTACCGCTCCAAGTACACGGCGGGGGAAACGGAGTACGTGATCCCGGTGCCGATGGAGCGGGACATCCTGCAGCGCGCGGCGGAGTACACCCGGCGGGCGTCCCATGCGATGCAGCTGCGCGGCGCCGCCCGGCTCGATTACCGGGTCGACCCGGCGGGGAACGTGTTCTTCCTGGAGGCGAACACGATCCCCGGGATGACGGAGACGAGCCTCCTTCCCAAGGCGGCGAAGTTCGACGGCACGCCCTTCGACGATCTGGTCGAGGAGATCCTTTCGGACGCGGGGTTGTCGAAGTAGATGATCGAGTACAAGGCATGCCACAAGACTTTCTCCGGGACGCGGGGGGGCGGGCGGCAGGCCGTCCGGAAGAAGGCCCGGCCCGGAAAGGAGGGCGGGACGGACCGGGGGGCCCGCCTGCGCGCCGCCGCCTGGATCACCGTCGTCCTGGCCGCCGTGGCCCTGGCGGGCGCGGCGAGCGTTTCCGCCTATTCTTGGCTGACGCGCTCCCCCCTGTTCTCGGTGCGCTCCATCGACATGAACCCCTGCGCGAACGTGACGCAGGAGGAGGTCTGGACGATCGTGCGCGGGGGGGGGAAGGGGAACATCTGGACCGTCCCCGCCCGCGAGGTATCCAGGAAGCTGGCGTCGCACCCGTGGATCCGGTCGGTGTCGGTCCGCAAGGCCTTCCCCGACCGCCTCGTGGTGCGGATCGAGGAGCACCGGCCGGTGGCGATGGTGAACCTGGACGCCCTGTGGTACGTGAACGACGAGGGGAAGCTGTTCAAGCGGCTCACGGCGTACGATCCGAAGAACCTGGCGATCGTCACGGGGTTTTCGGCGGGGGACCTCCGGGGGAGGGACGCGGTGACGATCCGGAACTTCCGGAAGGCGCTCGATCTGCTGCGGCTGGCGGAGGCGGGACCGCTGCGCAAGAACCTCTCCGAGGTCCATTTCGACGCGCAGGACGGGTACACGCTCGTCACGCGGGACACCGGCCTTCAGTTCAAGGTCGGCGGGTTGGATTTCCAGAAGGCGATACGGCGGGTGGAGGAGGCGTTGCCCCGGGTTTCCAGCCTGGGCCACGCTCCGGGCATCGTCGATCTCAAGACGGAGGGCCGCATCTTCGTGCGGCCGGGGGAATGAATGGACATCGTGGCGCATGATCAGGTGATCGCGGGGCTGGACGTGGGATCGAGCAACGTGACCACGGTCCTCGGGAGGAAGAGCCGGGACGGCGTGGAGATCTTGGGGATGGGGGAATGTCCCACCGAGGGGATGCGGAAGGGGGCGGTGGTGAACGTCGACGCCACGGTCAAGTCGATCCGCCAGAGCGTCACCGAGGCGGAGCGGATGACCGGGCTTTCCGTCGAGTCCGTCTTCGTCGGGCTCTCCGGCTCCCTCATCAAGTCGTTCAACAGCCACGCCGCCATCTCGGTGAAGAACGAGCGGGAGGTGACGAACGCGGACTTCACCCGGGTCCTCGAGATCGCGCGGACCGTGGAGCTGCCGAACGACCGGGAGATCCTGCATGTCCTCACGCAGGAGTTCATCGTCGACGACATGGCGGGGATCAAGGACCCCCGCGGAATGACGGGAATCCGGCTCGACGCGCGCGTCCACGTGGTCACGAACGACGTCCCCGGGGCGCGAAACCTGCTCCGGTGCGTCGAGAAGGCGGAACTCGCCGTCGAATCGCTCGTCCTCTCCCCGCTGGCGTCCGCCGAGGCGGTGCTCACCGCCGAAGAGCGCGAGGTGGGGGTGGCGCTGATGGATTTCGGGGGCGGGACCGTGGAGATGGTGATCTTCTACGACGGGGCCCTCCGGCACACCTACGTCCTCCCCCTGGGCGGGGGCAACATCACCTCCGACGTGGCGATCGGCCTGAAGCTCCCCTACGCGGACGCGGAAAGTTTAAAGACGGCTTCCGGGTGCGCCATGATCCAGAAGGTCCGCAGGGACGACCTGGTCGAACTGCCGGGCGTCGGCGGACGCCAGCCCAGGCCGCTGCGGCGGCAGCACCTGAGCGAGATCATCGAACCGCGGGCGGAGGAGATCTTCGCCCTGATGCGGAAGGAGATCCTGCGGTCCGGTTACGAGGACAGCCTGGGCGCGGGCGTGGTGCTCACGGGGGGCGGGGCGCTCCTGGACGGCCTGACGGATCTCGGCGAGCGGGTGTTCAAGCTGCCCGTCCGCCGCGGGAATCCCATCGGGATCGGCGGGCTGGTGGAGGTCGTCAACAGCCCGTCCTGCGCCACCGCCGTGGGGCTGGTCCTCTATGGGGCGAGGGCGTTCGAAACGGTGGTCGGCCGCCAGGAGGAGTCTTCCGCGGAGGGGATCCTCGACCGCGTCAAGCGATACCTGTCGGAATTCTTCTGATACCGGAAGCCTGGAAAAAAGGGGGAACGCATGGCGAAGACGGAACGGGAGGAAGGGAGGTCGCGCATGTTCAAGATCATCGAGGAGAACCGCTGCCAGGCCGTCATCAAGGTGTTCGGCGTGGGCGGCGGCGGCGGGAACGCCATCAACACCATGATCGAGGAAGGGCTGCAGGGGGTGGAGTTCATCGCGGCGAATACGGACGCGCAGGCCCTTTCGCGGAACCTCGCCCCCCTGAAGATCCAGCTGGGGGCGCGGCTGACGAAGGGGCTGGGGGCCGGCGCCAACCCGGACGTCGGGCGCGAGGCGGCCCTCGAGGACCGCGACCTGCTCCGCGAATCCCTCGCCGGCGCGGACATGGTCTTCATCACCGCGGGGCTGGGGGGAGGCACGGGAACCGGGGCGGGCCCGGTCGTCGCGGAGGTGGCGAAGGAGGTCGGGGCCCTGACGGTGGCCGTCGTGACGCGGCCGTTCACCTTCGAGGGGCAGACCCGGAAGCGGCAGGCGGACATGGGCTCGAAGGACCTGCGGTCCCTGGTCGACACGATCATCGTCATCCCGAACGAGAAGCTGCTCCTGATCGCGGGGAAGGACATGCGGTTCGTCGAGGCGTTCCGGAAGGTGGACGACGTCCTGTTCCAGGCGGTGCGGGGCATCTCGGAGCTGGTCACGAAGCCGGGCTACATCAACCTCGACTTCGCGGACGTGAAGACGGTCATGTCCGGGATGGGGGTGGCCCTGATGGGAACGGGATCGGCCTCGGGCCAGAACCGGGCCGTGGCGGCCGCGGAAAAGGCGATCTCGAGCCCCCTCCTGGAGGACGTGTCGATCCGCGGCGCCCGCGGGGTGCTCATCAACATCACGGCGGGGCCGTCCCTCTCCTTGAGCGAGGTCAACGAGGCGGCGAGCCTGATCCGCGAGGAGGCCTCCGACGAGGCGAACATCATCTTCGGGACCGTGATCGACGAGACGCTGGAGGACGAGCTGAAGGTCACCGTGGTGGCGACCGGCTTCGAGCCCAACGCCGCGGAAGGCCCGTGGCGGAATCCGAGGAAGGGGATCCAGCTGGTCAGCCGCACCGAGGACCTTCAGAAGCCGGCGTTCCTCCGGAACGCCGCGCAGCGGGGCGTCTTCGAGGAGCGGGTGGAGGAACTCCCCCTGATCGACAAGGAGGCGGAGATCGAGTCGCTGGACGATTTCGAGATCCCGACCTTCCTGCGCCGGCGGGGGGAATAGGAGGCGGAAGGGAAAGCGCCGTGGGAAGGCCGCCCCGCGCGGAGGCGCGCCGGCCCCGGGAAAGCGGCGCCGTCCGCAAGGAGTGGGGGGGCAGGAAGCGGATCGCCCTGGTCTACCCGAACGGGTACGCCGCGGGGATGTCGAACCTCGGTTTCCTGCTGGTCCATGCCCAGGTCAACACCCGGGCGGAGGCGTTGTGCGAGAGGGTCTTCCTTCCACGGCGGGCGGGACGGCGGGAGATCGTCCGCCCGGGAGGACGGCGGGCGCCGCCCGCGGCGGAACCGGCGGCGGGAACGACGCTGGAGAGCGGCCGTCCCCTTTCGGATTTCGACGTCGTCGGCTTCTCACTCTCCTATGAAAACGACCTCCTGAACCTCCCGGGGATCCTCGCCGCGGGCGGGGTTCCCCCTTTCCGGGAAGACCGCGCCGCTTCGGGCAGGCGGCACCCCCTGGTCGTCGCCGGAGGATTCGCGGCTTCCCTCAACCCCGAGCCGTGCGGCGTCTTCGCGGACGCGGTCGTGGTCGGGGACGGAGAAAGGGCGTTGGACGCCCTCCTCGGCCAGGGCGATCCCGCCCCGGCCGATCCCGGTTTCCTGCGCGCGCTGTCCGGCATCCCCGGGGTGTACGTCCCTGCGGGATATCGGGCCGAGCACGAGGCGGAAACCGGCGGCTCCCCGGCGCCCGGACGGCTCCTCGCCCTCCGACCTTTCCCCGGGTTCCCCGAACGCGTCGCCCGGGAAGTCCTCGACCTGCGCTCCCTCCCTCCTCCACCGCCCGTCGTGCTGGCGGAGGAAACCGAGCTCGGGAGCATGTCCCTCGTCGAAACGTCCCGCGGTTGCCCGAGAATGTGCGGTTTCTGCGCCGCGGCGCACGCCTGCCCGAACTTCCGGGAATTCCCCCTGGAGCGCGTCCGGGCCGCCGTCGACGCGGCGTGGCCGCAACGGAGGAAAGTGGGGCTGATCGGCGCGGCGGTGCTGGATTGGCGGCCGTTCCGGACGCTGGCGCGCGAGATCCTCGAACGGGGCGGAAGCGTGTCCCCCGCCTCGGTGCGCGCGGACCTCGTCGACGGGGAGATCGCGGAGATCTTGTCGCGAAGCGGGCACCGCACCGTGGCCCTCGCGCCCGAGTGCGGCGACGAGCGGCTGCGGGCGCGGGTGGGAAAGCGGGTGCCGGACGAGACGTTCTTCGAGGCGGCTTCGACGCTTGTCCGCGCGGGGATCGTTTCGTTCAAATTGTACTTCCTGGTCGGCCTTCCGCGGACGACGGGGGAGGAGGAGGTCGAGGGGATCACGGGGTTCCTCGGGGAATTCCGCCGGCGAGTCCTCGCGGCGGCGCGGGCAGCGGGAAGGATGGGGACCGTCACCGCCGTCCTGTCCCCGTTCGTCCCCAAGCCGTCCACCCCCCTCCAATGGGCGGCGATGGCTTCGGAGGAGGAGTTGCGGGCGCGGGAGGAAGGGGTGGCCGCGTTCGTCCGGACGATCCCCAATCTCCGGTGGACCGGGGAGCGGCCCCGCGACGCGGCGCTGCAAGGGTACCTCGGGCTGGCGGACCGCCGCGTGGCGAATGACCTTCGCAATGCGAGAGGGGGCCGGCTCGCCGCTTCGGCGACGGGCTTCGAACGGAGGCTCCGGTCGGCCGTGCGGCGGGAGAAGGACGCCGACGAGTTTTTCCCCTGGGACGTGGTGGCGGGCGGCCCCGCGAAGGAGGGGCTTCGGGCGCGGTACGAAGCGTACCGCGACGGTTAGGCGGCGTCTACCCCGCTGAAACGCGGACCATCACGTTCCGGGTCCTCGGGCCGTCGAATTCGCAGAGAAAGATCGACTGCCAGGTCCCCAGGACGAGCTGGCCGGCTTCGACGAACACGACGACGCTCGAACCGATAAGACCCGCCTTGATGTGGGCGTGGGCGTTCCCTTCGGCGTGAAGATAGGTGCCGGAGGAGGGAGCGATCTTCTCGAGACGGTCCAGGATGTCTTTCCGGACGTCCGGGTCGGCGTTCTCGTTGATGGTGACCGCCGCCGTGGTGTGGGGGATGAAGACCCGGCAGACGCCGCTTTTCACGCCGCTCTCGCGAACGACGATGCGCACCTGCTTCGTGATGTCCAGGAGCTGCTGTTCGTTTTCGGTTTTCACGGTGATCGTCTTGAACCCCATCCGCCGCTCCTTCGTTTCTTAAGGAAACGCTCCCCCCAATAAAATGCTTACCACGGCAGGTCCCGAAAGGGCAAGACGGACCTTCGGCGGACGGACCTTCGGCGGCGCATCGACGCTCTCGGTGCGGGCTCGAAAACAAATACGTCGCCGTAATTATGAAGCGCGGCACTTAGGCGGTATCGGCCAGCGACAGGACCGCAACCAGCGCTGCGGCGACCAACTTTGCCTGCAGGCGGAGCCCGCGCGCGACGTGGTGGGGTTTTGCCGCCCCGGTTACCACCAGGAGGTCGCCGATGTTCCGCTTCCTCACCTTTTGCTGCGCCAACACGGCCTCCAGCTGCTCCCGGCTGATCTGGCCGGCGGCGACCAGAATCTCGCCGAGGCGAAGCCGCTCTGAGGCGGGCAGCGCACCGCCCTGCGCCTGCTGAAACGCCAACACGGCATTCATCTGCCTCTTCGTCAGAAGGCAGCGGCGGACCATGATCGCTCCCAGCAGCTCCCCGGTCTCGCGCTGCTCCTGCAACGCCGCGTTTAGCTGCTCCGAAGTAATCCGCCGTGCCGACAGAAGCAACTCGCCCAGGCGCCGTCGCACCCCCGCCGCCGCCCGGACGGCACTGTCGAGCGATGCCAACTCGCTCTGGACGGCGACGACAACGGCTATCTCCGCCGGATCCGCAAGTCCAAGGCGCATCACCACGTCTCCCAGCCGCTCACCGGTTCGGTTCCGTTCCGCGAGCGCCAGCTCGAGGTCCTCGCGGGAAATGAACCCGCCGTCCAACAGAACCTGTCCCATCAGCCTGTGCGCGGGACGGTTCGGCGGCGGGGGTTCGTGACCTGTCCCGTTGCCTCCCATCAACGCATCTTCCTCCCTTCCGCGAACTATCGGCAGGGAGACGCCGGAGTTTCATCTTCTCATATCCGTGCAACGGGTTAGGCGGTCGCACGCGCAATTTCCCGGCGTCGGAGGAGAGAATAGCGGTCATTCGTGGATCGGTAACATATCGAAATTGTTGCATCCTTTACCTTGTTCCGTCATTCACCTATAATGCAGTTCCGTGAACCCGACGGCCCCCTTGATCCTCGCCTCCGAATCCCCCCGCCGGCGGGAGCTTCTCGCCGCGGTGGGCGTTCCGTTCCGCGTGATTCCGTCGGGGGTCGACGAAACCCCGTTTCCCGGGGAGCCGCCGGGTCGTTTCGCCCGCCGGGCCGCGTTGGACAAGGGGATGGAGGTTGCGGGGAAACACGCGTCCTCCCACGTCCTCTCCGCGGACACGATCGTGGTGGCCGACGGGAAGATCCTCGGGAAGCCGAGGGACCGGGGGGAGGCACGAAGGATGCTCTCCCTTTTGGCGGGGAGGGAGCACAAGGTCTACACGTCCGTTTGCCTCCTGTGCGAGGCGAGAGGGTACCGGGACCTGGGGACGGAAGTGACCCGCGTCCGGTTCCGCGCTCTCACGCGAAAGGAGGTCGCGGCGTATGTCCGCACGGGGGAGTGCGACGACAAGGCGGGCGCCTACGCGGCGCAGGGAGCGGGGATGCTCCTCATCGACCGGGTCTCCGGGTCGTTCACGAACGTGATCGGCCTGCCGATGACCCGGGTCGTCGGGATGTTTCTGCGGGCGGGCCTGATCGAAGTTTCCTCCGCCGGGCCGCGCTGCTACGCATTCGCCGGAGGAAAGGGATGAACGCCGGGATACCGCCGATTGCCGAGCGCATCGGCCGGGTCCTCGACCGGATCGCCCGGGCGGAGCGGCGGTCGGGCCGTCCGGCGGGCTCGGTGAAACTGGTGGCCGTTTCCAAGACGCAGCCGCTTTCCCTGGTCCTCGAGGCGCACGCCTCCGGGCTGTCCGTCTTCGGCGAGAACTACGTGCGGGAGGCGTCGGAGAAGATTCCGGGGCTTCCGGATGCCGAATGGCACATGATCGGCAAGCTCCAGGGGAACAAGGTCCGCAAGGCCGTTTCCCTGTTCTCCTGGATCCAGACGGCGGACTCGGTGAAGCGTCTCGCGGAGATCTCCCGGTGCGCGGTGGAGGCGGGGAAGGTCCTCCCGGCGCTGCTGGAAGTCAACGTCGGCGCCGAGGAGAGCAAGGCGGGAATCCCGCCGGAGGCGCTCCGGGAGGCGGTCGAGTTCTCCCTGGGGCTCCCCGGCGTCCGGGTGTCCGGCCTGATGGCGATCCCTCCGTACGGCGCGGACCCCGAGGAGAGCCGGCCGTATTTCGTCCGGCTGCGGGAGCTGCGGGAGAGGCTGTCGCGGGAGGTCCCCGGGGCGGAGCTGCGGGAACTGTCGATGGGGATGTCGGGAGACTTCGAGGCGGCGATCGAGGAAGGGGCCACGATGGTGCGCGTCGGGACCGCGATCTTCGGAGCCCGCGGGGGGAGGGGATGACATGACCGGCCTGGGGTTCATCGGAGCGGGGAACATGGGGGAAGCGATGATCCGCGGGGTGCTTTCCGCGAAGCTGCTTCCGGCGGACCGGGTGGTCGTGTGCGATCCGGCCGCCGGCCGGACCGAATCGCTGAGGCACCGGTTCGGTGTGTCCGTCGCGCCTTCCGTAGGAGAGCTTCTTGCCGCCTGCGACACCGTCGTGATCGCCTTGAAGCCGCAGGTCCTCCCGGCCGTCCTGGCGGGGATCTCCAAGGATGCCGCCCGCGGGAAAACCTTCATCTCCATCGTGGCCGGAGTCCCGGCCTCGGTGTTCGAGCGCGCGTTGGGAGAAGGCGCGAAGGTCGTGAGGACGATGCCCAACACCCCGGTGCAGGTGGGGATGGGGAGCACGGGGATCTACTTCGCGGCGGGCGTGGATCCGGCGGCGCGGGAACGCGTCCGCGCCGTCTTCTCCTCCTTCGGCGAGGTGGCCGAGATGCCCCGGGAGGAGCTGCTCGACGTCGTGACGGCGCTGTCCGGGTCCGGACCCGCCTATGCGTTCCTGTTCCTCGAGGCGCTGGCGGACGGGGCCGTACGCGCCGGGATGGGGCGGAGCGAGGCGTACCGGCTGGCCGCCGCCACGCTGGAGGGCGCCGCCCGGATGGTCCGGGAGACGGGGAAGCATCCCGCGGAGCTGAAGGACATGGTGATGTCCCCGGGAGGGACGACCGCAGCGGGGGTCGCGGCGCTGGAGCGGGGGGCGTTCCGGGCGACGGTGATGGACGCCGTGGCGTCCGCATGGCAGAGGTGCCGCGAATTGAGCGGCCAATAACTAATATGAATTGAACCACTAAGGGGGGGATTGGGTATGTTCGTCGCGAAGAACCTGGTCATGGCGCTTGCGACCGTCGTCGACTACGCGCTTTGGGCGTACATGTGGGCTTTCATCATTCGCGCCGTCCTGTCATGGGTCAGCCCCGACCCGTACAACCCGATCGTCCGGGCGCTCTACGCGATCACCGAGCCCGTCCTCTCGAACCTCCGGAGGAGGCTCCCCCTGTTCGCCGGATCCATCGATTTCGCGCCGGTCGTCGCCATTCTGATCATCGTTTTCCTGCAGCGTTTCGTCGTCCGGACCTTGTTCGACCTCGCGCTTCGGATGCCGTGAGGCGGACAGGGGAACCGGCCGCGACGTTCCCGGTCCGCATCGTTCCCCGGGCGGCGAAGGAGGGGGTTGCCGGTTACGAGGGAGGCGTCCTGCGGATCCGCCTGAACGCTCCCCCGGTGGAAGGGAAGGCAAACGAAGCGCTGGGCAGATTTCTGGCGAAGGCCCTGGGCGTCCCCAGGGGGAGCGTCACGCTGGTCGCCGGCGGGAAGAGCCGGAGCAAGATCGTCCGGATCGCCGGGATGACGCCGGAAGCGGTACTGGCCGCCCTCATCCCACCCGGTGGACCCAGCGGTGGCGGTCCTCGATCTCCCCGTACTGGATCCCGGTGATCTCCTCGTAGAACTTCCGGGAGAGCTCCCCCACTCCGGAGTTCCCGATCCGCGCCTCCCGGCCGCGGAAGGAGAAGGAGCCCACGGGGGAGACGACCGCCGCCGTCCCCGTTCCGAACGCCTCCGAAAGCGTTCCGTCCGCCGCGCCGCGGATCACCTCGTCGATCTCCACGGGCCGCTCCGCGACCGGGATCTTCCACTCCCGCGCCAGGGCGATGACCGAATCGCGCGTGACGCCGGGCAGGATCGACCCGGAAAGGGGCGGGGTCACGAGTTCCCCGCGGAAGACGAAGAAGATGTTCATCGTCCCGACCTCTTCCACGAACCGCCGGTGTTCCGCGTCGAGCCACAGGACCTGGTCGAACCCCTCCGCCTTCGCCTCCTTCGCCGCGAGGATGCTCGCCGCGTAGTTCGCCCCGGTCTTGGCCTCGCCCAGGCCCCCCCGCGTGGCGCGCACGTACTTTTCCTCCACGAGGATGCGGACGGGCTCGAACCCCTTCGCGTAGTACGCGCCCACCGGTCCGGTGACGATGAAGAAGAGGTAATCCGACGACGGGTGGACGCCCAGCGCCGATTCCGTGGCGATCATCGCGGGGCGGATGTACAGCGAGGCGCCGCGCGCGCGGGGGATCCAGTCCCGGTCGATCCGCACGAGCTCCCGGATGGCGTCGAGCTGGGTTTCCACGGGGACCGCCGGCATGCAAAGGCGGGCCGCGGAGCGGTTCATCCGTTCCGCGTTCCGGTCCGGGCGGAAGAGGCAGATGCCGCCGTCCTGGGCGTAGTACGCCTTCAGCCCCTCGAAGATCTCCTGCGCGTAGTGGAGGACGACCGCGGTGGGAAGGAGTTCGATCGGTCCGTACGGGACGATCCGCGCGTTGCGCCACCCCCTCCCTTCCTCGTACTCCATCAGGAACATGTGGTCCGAGAAGATCTTTCCGAATTCCAGCGCTTCGTCTCTTCCCGGTTTTCGGCGCCGGCGGTCCGGCCGCGCCTCCGTGGTCGTGATTTTCATGGTGAATAGTTATATCGCAATCCCGCCGTTGCGGGAAGCGGTGGTGTAAGATGATGCGGTAACGCACATCCGCCCGGGTTCACCGGAAAGGAGCAGGCGATGAGATATCTGGCGGCGGCCGCATGTGCCGCGCTCGCGTTGTGCGGGGTTGCGCAGGCCGCGGATGCCCCGGCGTTCCAGGGGGAAAAGGAGAAGCTCGGCTACAGCATCGGCATGGACATCGGGGCCACTCTCAAGCGCCAGTCCGTCGAGGTGGACGTGGATTCCTTGACGAAGGGGTTGAAGGACGCATACACCGGCGGAAAGACCCTTCTCACGGAGGAGGAGTCGCGCCAGGCGATCCAGGCATTCCAGCAGCGAATGATGGAAAAACAGGCGGAGGCCATGAAAGTGCAGGCGGAGAAGAACAAGTCGGAAGGCGAGAAATTCCTTGCCGAGAACGGGAAAAAGGAGGGGGTGAAGACCCTTCCGAGCGGATTGCAGTACCAGGTGATCGCGGAAGGCAACGGGAAGTCTCCCAAGACGACCGACACGGTGACCACGCATTACAGGGGCACGCTGGTCGACGGCAAGGAGTTCGACAGCTCCTACAAGCGCGGCGAGCCCGCCACGTTCCCCGTTTCCGGGGTCATCGCGGGATGGACCGAGGCGCTCCAGCTGATGAAAGCGGGCTCCAAGTGGCGGATCTTCCTCCCGCCGTCCCTGGCGTACGGGGAACGGGGCGCCGGCAAGGACATCGGGCCGAACGCCACGCTGATCTTCGAGGTGGAGCTGATCTCTGTCCAGTGACCCGTTTCCCGGGGGGGAGATGGGCGGAAAAGTGATCCTGGCGCGGGAAGGGAAGATCGCGACCGTCACCCTCTCGAACCCGGCCAAGAAAAACGCGCTGAACCTCGCGCTTCTCTCCGAGCTCCGGAATGCGTTCGCGCGGCTTGCGGAAGAGGATGTCCGCTGCGTGGTGCTCCGGGGGGAGGGGACGGAATCGTTTTGCGCGGGCTACGACATCGACGCGATTCCCGCGGGCGGTTCGGGCGGCGCGCAAGTGTTGCTCCCCGACAATCCCTTCGACGACATGATCCGGTCCCTGGAAGCGTTTCCCGTCCCCGTCATCGCCATGCTCAACGGCTTCGCGTTCGGAGGCGGCCTCGAAACGGCCGTCGCCTGCGACCTGCGGATCGCCTCGGACCAGGCGGTGTTCGGAATGCCCCCCGCGAGGTTGGGGGTCATCTACCGCCCGGCGGGGCTGATGCGGTTCGTGCGCGCGATCGGGCTCCCCGCGACGAAGGAGCTGTTCTTCACGGCCGGGAAGGTGAGCGCCCGCAGGGCGATGGAGATGAACCTCGTCAACCGGATCTGCCCGCCGTCCGCCCTGGCGCAGGCGGCCCTGGAGACGGCGCGGGAGATCGCCGGGAACGCCCCGCTTTCCGTCCGCGGCACGAAAAGGATCCTTTCCATGTGCACGGAGTTCCGGGGGCTGCCTCCGGGAGAGGCGGAAGAGGCGGAGGATCTCATCCGCCGGTGCATGGAGAGCGACGACCTGGCCGAGGGGAAGAAGGCGTTCCAGGAGAAGCGCAACCCGGTGTTCCGGGGGCGGTAAGTGCCGGCGAGCGGCCGATGAAGACCCTTTCCCTGCTCGGGGCGGTGACGGGAATCGCTCTCTTCTCCGGCATCCGGCTCTACGCGACCGTTCTCACCGTCGGGGTGTGCCTGCGCTACGGCCTGCTGCGCCTGCCTCCGGAGCTTTCTTCCCTCGAAATCCTGTCCCACCCGTACGTCCTGGCCGCCGCGGCCTTCTGCGCCGCCGTGGAGTTCCTGGCGGACAAGATTCCCTGGGTGGACTCCCTCTGGGATTCGATCCACGCCTTCGTGCGTCCCGCCGGGGCCGCGCTGATCGCTTTCGCCGCGGTCGGATCCCTTCCCCCCGCCGCGGAGGTCGCCATCGTCCTCCTGTGCGGGGGGGTCGCCTTCTCATCCCACGCGGCGAAGTCGGGAGCCCGGCTGGCCGTCAACCAGAGCCCCGAACCGTTCAGCAACGTCCTGGTCAGCCTGGTCGAGGACGCCGTGGCCGTCGGTGGGGGCTACGCCGCCGTCGCGCACCCGTTTGCCGCATTGGCCGCCGTGGCCGCGTTCCTCCTCCTGTTCGCCGTTCTCGCCCGGCGCCTCATCCGGCGTTTCCGGAGGAAATCCCCGCCCGCTTGACGCCCCTGTCGTAAAAAGATTCCCTTTCCGCGCCCCGATCTGCAATAAAATAAAAAATTTGAATGAACCGAAGGGAGTCACGGCAGCGATGACAGGAGAACGCGTCAAGAACAGGGAATTGAAGGCGAAAATCACCGACGCGGCGCGCGCGGCGGACCTGGTCAAGAACGGGTACAAGGTGGGGATGAGCGGTTTCACCGGCTCCGGGTATCCGAAGCTGGTCCCGCAGGCGCTCGCCGACCACATCCGGCGGGAGCAGGGGAACGGGGGGAAGTTCCGCATCGTCGTCATGACCGGCGCTTCCACCGGCAGCGAGCTCGACGGGGCGCTGGCGATGGTGGACGGGATCGAGATGCGCATGCCGTACAACTCCGACCCCGTCGCCCGGGGGAAGATCAACTCGGGGATGATGGAGTATTTCGACTGCCACCTGGGGTCCGTCGCCCGGAACGTCCGGTGCGGTTTTTTCGGCGAACTCGACACCGCGATCATCGAGGTGGCCGGCATCACGGAGGACGGCAGGTTCATCCCCTCCACCTCGGTGGGGAACAACCAGACGTTCATCGACTGCGCCCGGGAAGTGATCCTCGAGGTCAACTCCTACCTTCCGCCCGAACTGGAGGGGATGCACGACATCTACGAACCGTCCACGCCGCCGCACGCCCAGCCGAACATGGTCCTCAAGCCTTCCGACCGGATCGGCATTCCCTACCTCACGTGCCCCCCGGACAAGATCCGGGCGATCGTCGAGACGAACCAACCCGACCAGACTTCGGTGCTCAAGGCGGCGGACGCGAACAGCAGGGCGATCTCCCGGCACATCCTCGATTTCTTCCGGCAGGAGGTGAAGAAGGGGCGCCTCCCGAAGAACCTTTCCCCGCTCCAGTCGGGCGTGGGGAACGTCGCCAACGCGGTGCTCTACGGGTTGCTGGACTCGGAATTCGAGGACCTGGAAGTGTACACCGAAGTCATCCAGGACGCCATGCTGGCGCTCATCAACTCGGGGAAGATCCGCTTCGCCTCCTCGGCGGCCCTGTCCCTGTCGCCGTCGACCTTCGAAAAGTTCAAGGCGAACATCCGCTCCTACCGGGAAAAGATCCTCCTGCGGCCCCAGTCGATCAGCAACCACGTCGGGATCATCCGGCGGCTGGGCGTCATCGCGATGAACGGGTGCGTGGAGTTCGACATCTACGGCAACGTGAACTCGACCCACGTCAACGGCACCCGGATCATCAACGGGATCGGCGGCTCGGGCGACTTCGCCCGGAACGCGTTCATCTCCATCTTCACCACGTCCTCCGTGGCGGGCGGAGGAGACATCTCCTGCGTTCTCCCGATGGTGTCCCACGTCGATCATTGCGAGCACGACGTGGACGTCGTCATCACGGAGCAGGGGTTGGCCGACCTCCGGGGAACCTCCCCGAAGCAGCGCGCGGTCCGCATCATCGACCGTTGCGTCCACCCCGACTACCGGCCGATGCTGAAGGATTACTACGCGCGGGCGCTGCGCGAATCCCCGGGGAAGCACACCCCGCACCTGCTCGAGGAGGCGTTTTCCTGGCACACCCGCTTCCTGCGGACGGGATCGATGAAGGCGTAGGGAAAGCGCGAGGGAACAGGAAGGTCAGTACGCGATCGTCCGTCCCGCTCCCAGCGGCCCGACCGCCTCGTCGCCGAACGTTTCCCTGAAGTACGCGATGGCCTTGTCGCCGGTGCAGTGTCCGCCGCGGAAAGAGAACTCCTTCGACTTGAAGGAACCGGTATACGCGACCGCCTCCGCCAGGGCCTTGCCGCTCGCGCCGTTCAAGTGCAGGCCACCGACCACGGAGAGCAGTTTGTCGCCGGGGAACCCTTTCCGTACGGCTTTCAGGATATTGACGTACCCGGCATGGGCGCAGCCGAAGAGGACGACCAGACCGCGAGGGGTCCTCGCCACCAGCGTGGCGTCGTCCAGGATCGGGCACGGGCCGGTTCCGTCCTCGTTGAAGAATTTTCCCCCGATCGGGGCGTAGCTCCCGGGTTCGCGGGGGATGTCGGTCAGGAAGTACAGGTCCTCGTCCAGCTTCGCCATGTTGTTGAGGGGCTTGAAAACGGGATCGGTATACCTGCGGGCCAGGTAGGGCATCCCGCAGACCCGGACCGGTTCCCCGTTCTTCACTTCGTACTGCTTGTGCCAGGCGTAAGGATGCCCGTACACGGGGGGCGTCCCCTTGAGGCGGGGATGGAACGCCAGGCCCCCGGTATGGTCGTCGTGCCCGTGGCTGATGGCGATCCCCGCCAGGCCGTCGAGGGAAAGCCCCATCCGTTCGGCATTCAACAGGAAAACGTCGGTGGTGCCCGCGTCGAGGAGCCATCGGCGGCCGTTGTCCAGCGTCACGAGGATCGAAACGCCGTGTTCCGCCAGGAACCCGTCGGACGCGGCGGCATCGTCGCAAAGAACAGCAAGCGTAAGCATCCGTCCTCCTTCCCCGCCGGGGGACTCCATTACATCATAACCGGTCCGCAAGGGGCGTTCCCATCGTTTCCTCCCGCGCCGGAATGGATATATAGTATCGCGAGTGAAAATTTGGAGCGGGGAGCCGAAATGAATGGACTATCGATGATCGCAGCGATGCTTCCTGACGGGACGGTCGATCCGGCCAACGATCCCGGGCTTTCCGACGGAGATCTCCTGGCCGTGCACGGGAAGATGACGCTCCTGAGGGCGCTGGACGAAAAAGGGATCGCCCTTCAACGCTCCGGCCGGATCGGGTTCTATGTTCCTTCCACGGGCCAGGAGGCGTGCGCGGTAGGGGCCGGTTTCCGTCTGCGGGAAGGGGACTGGCTCTTCCCGTCGTACCGGGACCACGGCCTGGCGTTGACGCGCGGATACCCCCTTTCCACGCTGGTGGCGCAGCTCTTCGGCAACCGCTCGGACGCGACGCGGGGACGGCAGATGCCGAACCACTGGTGCGACAGGAACATCCACCTGGTTTCCGTTTCCTCTCCCGTCGCCACCCAGCTGCCCCACGCGGTCGGTACGGCGTACGCGTCGAAGCTTCGGGGCGAGCCCGTCGCGGCGATCACGACCTTCGGGGACGGCGGCACCTCCACCGGAGATTTCCATGCCGCGATGAACTTCGCGGGGGTCTTCCGGACCCCCACGGTTTTCCTGTGCGAAAACAATCAGTACGCCATCTCCGTGCACGTGACGCGGCAGACCGCCTCCAAGTCGTTGGCCGTCAAGGCGCAGGCGTACGGGATCCCCGGGATTCGCGTCGACGGGAACGACGTCCTGGCCGTGTGCAAGGTCGTAGGGGACGCCCTCGCCCTGGCCCGCTCCGGCGGAGGGCCGACGCTGATCGAGGCGGTCACGTACCGCATGGGCCCCCATTCCACGTCCGATGACCCGACCGTCTATCGGTCGGAGGAGGAGGTGGAACAATGGAGGAAGGGGGACCCGATCCGCCGCTACGCCGCTTTCCTGAAGAAACGGGGGCTGCTCGACGACGAGGCCGAGGATACCGCGCAGGCCGAGGCGAAGGAAGCGGTCCGCCAGGCGGTTTCCGACGCGGAAATCTCCCCGCCTGTGCCCGTCGAGAGCCTCTTCGAGGACGTGTACGAGGAGATGCCGAGGCATCTCGCGGAGCAGCGGGACGGCCTGCTCTCCGGGAAGGGGTGACCGGATGCCGCAAGCCACCCTGTTGCAGGCGATCCACGATACCCTCCACGAGGAGATGGCTCGCGACCCGCGCGTGCTGGTGATGGGCGAGGACGTCGGGCGGGAAGGCGGCGTCTTCCGGGTGACCGAGGGCCTGATCGACCGTTTCGGACCCGACCGGGTGATCGACACGCCGCTGAACGAGGGGGGGATCGTAGGCATGGCGATCGGTATGGCCCTGAACGGGTTGCGTCCGGTCGTGGAGATCGAGTTCGCCGATTTCATCTACCCCGCCTTCGACCAAATCGTTTCGGAACTCGCGAAGTTGCGGTACCGGTCCGCCGGGTTGTTCACCGCCCCCGTCGTGGTGCGCGCCCCCTCGGGCGGAGGGATCAAGGGAGGGGCCTACCATTCCCAGAGCCCGGAGGCGTACTTCATCCACACGGCGGGACTGACCGTCGCGATGCCTTCCACGCCGGCGGACGCCAAGGGGCTGCTGGCCTCGGCGGTCCGCGGGCCGGACCCGGTCCTGCTCTTCGAACCGAAGGCGCTCTACCGGACGGTGAAGGGGGAGGTGCCCGAAGGAGAGCACCTGGTGCCGTTCGGGAAAGGACGGATCGTCCGGCCGGGCGAAGACCTGACGCTGGTGGCGTGGGGTGCGATGGTTCCGGTGGCTTCAATGGCGGCGGACCTCGCCGCCGCGGAAGGGGTGCGGATCGAGGTGATCGATCCGCGCACGTTGTGGCCCCTGGACATCGCCCTGATCGAGGAGTCCGTGAACCGCACCGGGCGGGCGGTGGTGCTGCACGAAGCCCCCAGGACGTGCGGTTTCGGAGCGGAGGTGTCCGCGCTGATCCAGGAGCGTTGCTTTCTGCGCCTGAAGGCCCCCGTCGGACGGGTGACGGGGTACGACACGCCGTTCCCGTACGCCCTCGAAAAGTCGTACCTGCCGGACCCGGAAAAAACCGCATGCGCTGTCCGCGCGGCGATGGAGTTCTGACCCATGGAACTTACGCTCCCGGACATCGGGGAAGGAATCGCGGAGGGCGAGGTCGTCCGCTGGCTGGTCGCGGAAGGGGCGCGCATCCGGGAAGACGAAATTCTCGTCGAGGTCCTGACCGACAAGGCGAATGTCGAGATCCCGTCGCCCGTGAACGGGACCCTCGTCAAGATCGTGGCGCCCCCCGGGCGGACGCTGAAGGTCGGGGAGACGCTCGCCGTCATCGAGCCGTCGGGCGGTGCCGCCGTCCGCGGCGCGGCACCGGCGGGGGCATCGGCGACTCCCGTCGTCCGGAAGCTGGCGAAAGACCTCGGGGTGGACCTGGAATCCGTCAAGGGAACCGGTCCCGGCGGACGGGTGACCGAGGAGGATGTGCGGCGGGCCGCCGCACCGGAAAGCGGGGCGCCCTCCGGGCCCCGGGCCCCGGCGGAGGAGCGCGTTCCTTTCCGCGGAAAACGCCGGATGATCGCGAGGAAGATGGCCTCCGCCAAGACCCGCGTTCCGCATGTCCTCCTGGTGGACGAAGCGGACGTGACGGGGATCCTTGCGCAGCGGGAAAACCTCCGGGAGACCGCCGGGCGGGAGGGGATCAAGGTGACCGTTCTCCCCTTCATCATCCAGGCCGCCGCCGCCGCTCTCCGGCTTCACCCCGGCCTCAACGCCTCCCTGGACGAGGAGCGGGAGGAGATCGTCCTCAAGAAGTCGTACGACATCGGCGTGGCCGTGGACACCGAAGACGGCCTGGTCGTTCCGGTCGTTCGCGATGCCGGCGCACGAACGATCCTGGAACTGGCGAAGGAGATCGAACGGTTGTCGGCGGCGGCGCGCGGCGGGAACATCGCTCCACGAGACCTGTCCGGAGGCACTTTCACGGTCACCAGCATCGGCTCCATCGGGGGGCTGTTCAGCTACCCCATCATCAACGTGCCGGAAGCGGCCATCCTGGCGGCCCACAGGATCGTGACCCGCCCCGTGGTCCGGGACGGTGAGATCGTGCCGCGCGAGATGATGTACCTGAGTTTGTCGTTCGACCACCGGATCGTCGACGGCGGGGAGGCGACGCGGTTCCTGAACGCCGTGATCCGCCGCATCGAGAACCCGGAAGTCTGAACGGCGGGAGCGGTATTCGCTACTCCCGGTTCAGGAAGTCGATCAGCTGTCGCAGCCTGCCGAAGCTGCTGCTGTTGAAGTGGAACACGATGCGCGGTAGGCCGGCGACTTCCGGGTCGTCCGCCTCTTCCGGCAGGGGAGGGCCCTGGCGGAACGACCCGCTCGCGAGGAGATCCCGGAAACCGGCGTTCAACGCCTCGACCGACTCCGGGGGCAGCGGGCTGCGGATGCGGATCACGAGGGTTTCCCCCACGTACCTCACGCTATGGAAGACCCGGTAATAGCGCCGGATTTCCTGGACGGCCTCCTCGACGCCCGTAGCGATCCGGAAGAGGGAGAGGTCTTCCCTGGAGATCAAATCCCTGCGCAGGATGTTCTCCTCGATCGACCGCCGCCACGCCGTCCAGTAGTTCCCCCCGGGTTCATCCACGAGCACCATGGGAAAAGGGTGCGTCTTCCCGGTTTGGAGCAGCGTCAACGCCTCGAACGCCTCGTCCATCGTCCCGAATCCTCCGGGGAAGAGGGCGATCCCGCTGGATTCCTTCAGGAACAGCAGTTTCCTCGTGAAGAAGTACTTGGTCTGGATCAACCGGGGGTTCCCCGCCATCACCGGGTTGTCCGGCTGTTCGAACGGGAGGAGGATGTTCACTCCGATCGAGTGCTCCCGGCCCGCACCAAGGTGGGCCGCCTTCATGATTCCCTCTCCGGCGCCGGTGACGACGAACCACCCCAGCCGGGACATCTTCCGGCCGAATTCGACGGCCATGCGAAAAGCCGGGGAATCGGGGAGGGTCCGGGCGGACCCGAACACCGTGACCTTCGGGCGGTCCCGAAGGCCGTCGAAGATGCGGAACGCCTGCCGAAGCTCCCGCAAGGCCCGGGAAAGGAGTTTCAGGTCCGCGCGGCTGACGCCGTCTTCCGCCAGGCCCTCCACCGTTCCGTGCAATTCCCGGATGAGTTCTTCCGCGGTGACCTTATGGTTCCCGTTCCGGGACCTTGTCATAAAATGGATTATAACCCCTGGTCGGAATCGGCGGAGGGGCCTTCCCAGGGAAGCAGCAGCCGGATGGCCTTTCCGAGTTCCCCGACCTGGTACGGTTTTGCGATGACCCCGCTGAATCCGTAATCGCGGTACCTCGACAGGATGGGGTCCTGGGAGTACCCGCTGGAAACGATCACCTTCGCGCCGGGATCGATGTCGAGCAGCTTCCGGACGGCCTCCTTTCCCCCCATCCCTCCCGGGATGGTGAGGTCCAGGATCACGATGTGGAACGGGATTCCCGCCTTCATCGCCTCGACGTAGGATGCGACCGCCTCCGCCCCGTCCTTCACCGCGCATCCCTCGTACCCGATCGCATCGAGGATGGCCACCGCGACTTCCCGCACCATCTCCTCGTCGTCCATCACGAGAACCCGCCCTTTGCCTGCGATCGCACGGGAGTCGCCGCCGGGGATCGACGACATCGGTTTCCGCGACGCGGGCAGGTAAATGGAAACGGTCGTTCCGCCTCCCAGCCTCGAATCCACCGAAATCCGCCCGTCGTGGCGCTTGATGATGGAGTACGACGTGGCCAGGCCGAGTCCCGTTCCCTTCGCCTTCGTCGTGAAGAACGGGTTGAAGATCTTCGGAAGGTGCTCTTCCGGTATGCCGATTCCGCGGTCCGCGATGACGATCTTCACGTACTCCCCCTTGGGGAGAGCTCCCCCCGGGGCGTCCTCTCCGGAAACGTTCCGCGCCTCCACGTCGATGATTCCACCTTCGGGCATCGCCTGGGCCGCATTGAGGACGATGTTGTTGATGACCTGGTGGATCTGCCCCGGGTCGATGTTCACAGGGGAGAGGTCGGGTTCGATCGAGATCCGGCGCTTGACGTTCGACCCCAGGAGGGCGAAACTCGCGGACTCCTCGATGATCCCGGCGATGGAGGCCGCCTGCTTGATGGGCGCCCCCCCCTTCGAGAAGGTGAGCAGCTGCCGGGTGAGGCTCTGCGCGCGGATGGACGCCTTCTCCGCCTCCACGAGGCGCGACCAGGTCGGCCCGCCGGCCTCGATCCCCATCTTGGCGAGGGAGATGTACCCCTGGACGGCGGTGAGGATATTGTTGAAATCGTGCGCGATCCCGCCCGCCAGGATTCCGATGGATTCGAGCGTGTTCGCCTTGCGCAACTCCTCCTCCATCCGCTTCCTCCCCGTGATATCGCGGAAGATGCCGCGGCTGGCGGTCGGCTTGCCGTCCTCGAACCGGCAGTTGACGTTGCCTTCGACGACGATCCGCCTGCCGTCCTTGGCGAGGAACGTCGTCTCGATGAACGCGGCGTTCTCCCCCGACGTCACTTGCCGGAGCACCCTCGTGCAATGGTCCAGGCATTCCGGAGCGATGATGTCGAACACGGAGAGGGCGGCGATCTCCCGTTCCGTGTACCCGAGGGATTCCCTCCAAGCGCGGTTGACGTACAGGAAGCGGCCGTCCGGGGACACGCTCTGGATGAGGTCGAGGGCGTTGTCGAAGAAATCCCGCAGCCGTTCCTCGCTCTCCCGCACCGCCTCATCGGACCGCTTCCGGTCCGTGATATCGCTGTTGCTTCCCCGGATCCCGAGGAACCGGCCCGTTTCGGAGAAAACCGGGCGGCAGATGTGGTTGATCCAGCGCGTTTCCCCCCGCCGGGTGACGATGCGCAATTCCACCTGCTCCGGCTGCCGGTCCATTTCCGCCGTCCGGGAATGATTCAACCAGGTCTCCCGGTCATCCGGATGAACAATGGACAGGAACATGTCCCTGGATTCGAGGAACTTCGCGGGCGGGTGCCCGGAGATCCGCTCGCAGGAGGGAGAGACGTACAGCATCTCTCCGTCGGGACCGCGCCAGAAAATCCAGTTGGTGGCGAACTCGGCGAGCGTCCGGTACCGCTCCACCTTTTCGAACAACGCGATTTCCGTGCGCTTCCGCTCTTCGATCTCGGCAAGAAGCCGGTCGTTGGCTTCGCGCAGGACCGCCAGTTCCCGGGCGAGGGATTCGGCGGTCGTGCCGGGATCTTTCGAATGGTCGTTCTTCAATGCGGTTTCCGTTTCGATAGGCGATATCGTTATCGATCGGCGGATTGCACCCCGCCGTACGTTCTATTACGGAAATAATCCGAAAAACTTAAGGGAATTTGCGGACTGCGGAACGGATCCGGCCTCCTTCGGGATATGGAAAGATTATCTCACGATAAAATCTGTACCATGAAGCCGCCTCGATACAAGGGCGTTCCGCCGATCCGTTTTTTCCCGCCGGCCTGCGCGTTCCTGCTTCTATCGGTCCTGCTCCCCGTCAAGGCGGGAGCGGAAGGGGGATGGGAGATCACGCCGTACATCGGCTACCACGCCGGCGGAAGCTTCGAGGACAATACCACCGGCGCCGGCCTGGATGTAAAGGAGGGGGAGAGTTTCGGCCTCATCATCGATCTTCCGGACACGGGGGAAACCCAGTATGAACTTTTCTACGGGTTCCAGAGGACGCAGGTCGCCGGCGGGGGGACGTTCGGTGAAGAGCCCCTGTTCGACCTGGACATCCATTACCTGCACCTGGGTGGAACCTACATGTTTCCCGAGGGGAAGGTTCGTCCCTACGTCGCCGGAGGATTGGGGGCGACGCACTTTTCGCCGCGCGGGAGCGGACCGGGAGCGAAGACGTACTTTTCCCTTTCCTTGGGCGGGGGAGCGAAGATCCGGCTCTCGGGCCGTGTCGGCCTTCGATTGGAGGGGAGGGGGGTGCTGACGATCCTGCCGGACAGCACGGAGATCTTCTGCGTGTCCGGCGGCGGGGCCGCCTGCCGGGTGGATGTCCGGGGGGACGTGTTCGGCCAGCTGCTGTTCCTGGCGGGGATCACCTTTTCGCCATGAGACGCGCGGATAAAGATTTTCCACGAAAATCCGATAATCAAGGAAGGATGACTTGGGAGGGCGGGGATGGCGCTGGTCGCGTGGAACGAGACCTACAGTGTGAAAGTCCGCCAGTTCGACGACCAGCACAGGAAACTCATCGACCTGGTCAACAAGCTCCACGACGCCATGAAAAACGGCAAGGGATCGCAGATCCTGAGCGACGTCCTCGCGTCGCTGGCCGCGTACGCCCAGGCCCACTTTTCGGACGAAGAACGCCTCATGCGCATCCACGGCTATCCGGGGTTCCTGCCCCATAAAAAAGCGCACGACCAGCTCGTTGCCCAGGTCCGGTATTTTCAGCGGCAGGCCGAAACGGACGGGAACACGATCACCCTGGGCGTCATGATCTTCCTGAAAGACTGGCTGGTCCAGCACATCCAGGGAGAGGACGTAAAGTACGGTCCCTTCATGAACGGCAAAGGCATCGCCTGATCCGACCGCCTTCCTCCCCGCCGGATCGGCTCGACATCGCCCCTCTCCAAGAGTCGAAAGGGGTTTCACCGGAATAATCGCCGCGGCGGATCGGAACGGCACCGAAGGAAATATAATCAGGATAGGTGAACGTCGTTCCTTCGGTTCCAACAAGAGGAAACAGGAGGTAAGGCGATATGACTATTCAGGGCACGAAGAGGATCCTATTGGCCGGAACGGCCGGACCGCTGGGGGGGACTGTCGCTCCCAACCTTCTGGCGCTTGACCATAGCGTGCGGGTCGTGACGGATAACCCCGACAAGGTGAAAAGGAAAAAGGGGTCGAATGTCGAAGTGCTCCAGGGGGATCTACGGAAGCGGGACAGCCTCCTGAAATCCCTCGACGGAGTGGACGGGGTGTTCATCGCGGGGGCGCGTCATGAAGACGGGCCCGACGCGGAATTGGCCCAGGGGAAGGCGATCATAGACGCCTGCGCCGAGAAAAACATCGGACATGTCGTGTACTCCTCGGTCTGCTGCGCGAACAAGAGGACGCGCGTGCCGCATTTCGAGGCCAAGCACGAGGTCGAGGAGTACCTGAAAGGCTGCGGGCTCCCGTACACGATCCTTCGTCCGGTCTGGTTCATGGAGAATTTCATTTCGTCGCGGTACCGCCCTTCCGTCGAGAAGGGGGTACTTTGCACCCCGCTGCGTCCCGACCGGGTGCTTCAGATGGTATCGGCCGACGACGTCGGAAGGATCGTGGCGGAGATGTTCACGAAACCCGGGAAATTCGGGGAGCGGGAAATCGACGTCGCGGGGGACCAGCTGACGATGGCCGGGATCGCGGAGGAGATCTCCCGCGTCGCGCCGAACCCCGTCCGGTACGAGCAACTCTCCGATTCCGACGCGGGGAATACCCTGAGCAAGGACATGCTGCTCATGTTCCAGTGGCTGGACACGCACGGATACGACGTCGACCTCTGGATGGCGAAGAACCAGTTCCGGCGGTTCGAGATTCCACTGACCTCTTTCCGGGAGTGCATCGACAAGTACCGTCCCGAGTTCCGGCAGGCCGCCTGAAAACGGCGGGGAAGAGGGAACGCGGTTCCCTCTTCCTTTTCCGGCATTGCGGGGGGTGGGTTACGCGGCTTCCCTGGACGCTCCGTCCCGCTTGGCCGCCTCCCACGGGAACCTGTCCGTGGACGCGGCCTCGTAGACGCGGCGGAACGTGTCCGGCCGCAGGATCGAGTCGGCGATCGCTTCCGCCAGCTCCTTCAGGCACTCCGGGGACACGCGCGGAGATCCGTTGCGGAGGTCGTACCACGGGGCGGGACGGAACACGGTCCATGAACGGTCCGATCCGCGCACCAGCGCTTCCGCTTTCCCCTTGGCGTGGAGGTACGGGACGGGGTCTCCGGGACGCGCCCCCGCGGCGCTGACGAAGATCAGCCGCTCGATCTCCCAGGCGGAGGCGGCGAAAAGAATGTTGGCCGTCGCGTGCGCGTGCGCTTCCTCGAAAGTGATCCCCCGCCCCGGATTCTCCTTCCACGCCCCCGCGAGGTGCACGACGGCCGAGGTCCCCTGCAAGCCCATCTCCACGGATTCGCGGATCGCGAGGTCTCCCGGAGTAACCCGGCACCGATCGCGGACATCCGGAGGGATCCGTTCCTCCGACCCCGGGCGCACGAAAAGCCTGGGAAGGAAGCCTTTCCGGATCAGCGCGCGGCAGACGTGCTCCCCCGGCAGCCCGGTGCCCCCCGTGACGAAAACCTCGTTGTACTCCATGAAGGCGCTGTACATGGCTGTAAGATTCGGGCGCCTCCTTCCGCGTTTCCAAAAAACCTTCAAAACCGAAACGGAATCCAATCGGGACAGGAGGGCGCATACCCCATGCAGACGACAACGAGGACGAACCGCGACATGGCCGTGCTTTTTTCCACGCGCATCATCCGTCTTTTCTGTTACGGTTTCCTCTCGGTCATCCTCGCGCTTTATCTGGCGGAGGTGGGACTTACCGAACGGCTGATCGGCCTGCTGCTGACGCTCACGCTCGCGGGCGATGCGGGGATTTCCCTTTGGCTGACCACCGCAGCGGACCGCATCGGCCGAAAACGGACGCTGATCATCGGCGCCTTGCTGATGCTCGGCGCCGGCGTCGTCTTCATCGTCACCGGAAACGTCGTCCTTCTTCTTGCCGCCGCCGTCATCGGCGTCATCAGCCCGAGCGGCAACGAGATCGGACCGTTCCTGTCGATCGAACAGGCCGCCTTGACGCAACTCCTGCCGAACGAAAAACGCACGAAGGTGTTCGCCTGGTACAACCTCGTCGGCTCCTTCGCGACCGCGACGGGCGCGCTGGCCGGCGGCTGGTCCGCCCGGCTGTTGCAGGAAGGCGGAATGTCCGCCCTGGAAGCGTACCGGGCGGTCCTTGCGGGGTACGCGCTGGGGGGGGTCGTCCTCTGCATCCTTTTCCTCACGCTCTCCCGGGACGTCGAAGTGGATCCGGCATCCCGGGCCGGTTCCGCCCGCCGCGTGCTCGGGCTTCATCGGTCGCGCGGCGTGGTCATGAAACTCAGCGGGCTCTTCGCCCTGGACGCCTTCGCCGGCGGCCTGGTGGTGCAGGCCATGATCGCCTACTGGTTCCATATCAAGTTCGGAGTCGACGCGGGGGTCATCGGCTCGATCTTCTTCGGGGCGAACATCCTCGCGGGGACGTCGGCCCTGCTGGCGGTCCGGCTTGCCGACCGGATCGGTCTGATCAACACGATGGTCTTCACGCACGTCCCCTCGAACATCCTGCTGATCCTCGTGCCGCTCATGCCGACGCTCCCGCTGGCGATCGCCGTGCTGCTGCTGCGTTTCAGCATCTCGCAGATGGATGTTCCGACCCGCCAGTCGTACACGATGGCGGTCGTTTCTCCCGACGAGCGTTCCGCCGCTTCGGGCGTCACGACCATCGCCCGCTCCGTCGGGGCGGCGCTCTCGCCTTCGCTGACGGGCGTCTTCCTGGCCGTTCCCGCCCTCCTGAGCGTCCCGTTCTTCCTGGCGGGGGGCTTGAAGATCGTCTACGACGGCCTGCTGTATCGCAGCTTCCGGGCGATGAAGCCGCCGGAGGAATACTGATGCGGCGGTGGAGGGGGACCTGTCCGGCCTATTGCGGCGTGGAACGCGGAAGGTGGCGTTCGAGAAACTCCGTGACGCGTTCGGCTGCATCGAGCCGCGCCGCCGGGTTTTCCCCGACGTGGGCCGCCCCTCCCCGGACCAGCGCCAGCCCCCGGCGAAGGTGGAGCTCGTTTCCGGGCCAGTCGAAACCGTGGAAAGCGCCGGGGTATATTTTCACTTCGACGGTTTCGCCCCGCTCCCGCGCATTCCCGACCAGCGGCTCGCACCGATCCGGAGGAGTCCAGTCGTCGGCCTCCCCCAGCAGCAACAGCAAGGGGCCGGAAGGATTCAGCCTTTTTTTCCCCTTCCACCGGCACGCCGGATAAACGGCGATCCCCGCGTAAAAACCGTCCCCGCCGGGTAGCCCTTCCCGATCCATCGCCGCCAGAACGGCGGAGCCGCCGTTGGACCAGCCCAGGGCGGCGATCGCATCCGGACGAACGAATGCGAACGACTTGAGAAAGGAAAGTCCTGCGTACGCATCGGAGCGCCGGTCGTCCCACACGGTGACCGGCCGGTCTTTAAGGGTGCAGATCTCCTTGACGCCCCTCGGCGAAAAGGAATCGACGTGAAGCGTGACGAAGCCCGCGTTTCGCAGCGTGTCGTCCCAGTAACGCTGGCGGGCGTTCAATCGTCCGTTTTTCGCGAACATCCCGCTGCAGCCGTGCAGAAGGACCGCCGCGGGGAAAGGCCCTGCACCCTCCGGCCTGGACATGAGAGCGGTCAGGCGGCGTCCGTCCCGGCCAAGTCCGGGGAAGGAAACCTGTTCCAGGATCGTGTCCGCGCGCGCCGAAACGGCATGGACGAGCATCCCGGCGATCAAGGCGATGACGGGGAGGGCCGATCGGTTCCTGTCCCCGCGCGGGGGTCCGTCCGTCACGGCGGCGCCTCAGCGGTAAGGGTAGTAAACGTAAAAGGAAAGGGACAGGAGCGCGAGAACCCATAGCCCGTGCGGCACCTCCCGCCCCCGGCCGCCTCGATGACCGCCGGGTTGACGACGATGATGTACGCCATCGTCAGGAACGTCGTGATCCCCGCCAGGATCTCCTTCCGGCAGCTCGTGCCGTGCCGTTCGAATTCGAAGTACCTTCGGATCGGCGGCCCTCCCCCCTATGGGACGGAGTATTTCTCGATCATCCTTCCCACCATCAAGCCGCCCTCGTGTTCGGGGATGATCACCTCGTCCGCTCCGGAATTCCGCATGGCCTGGGCGTACCTTTGCCGGCCCGCCCGGGTGATGATCCTCAAGGAAGGGTTCATCGCCTTTGCGGTCACCGTGATGTAAAGGTTGTCCGCATCGTTGTCGATCACGACGCAGATCCCCCGCGCCCTGGCGATCCCGGCCGCCCGAAGCGTGTCCTGGCGCTTGGAGTCTCCATGGACGACGGGGATGTTCTCCTGGAGCAGCTGTTGGTGCACTCCCTCGTTCACTTCGATGAGGACGAACGGGATTTTCATCCGGTCGAGCTGGTCGACGACCGTTTTCCCCACCTGGCCGTACCCGCAGATGATGAAGTGGTCCCGGATCTTTTCAATGTTCGCGTCGTTGACCATCGCTTTCCATGCCTCCCTTCCCTGCTTTCGAAAGATGGTGGCGAGAACCCGCTCGGCGACCCAGATCTGGAACGAGAGAACCCCCAGGTAGACCAGCAGGGAGAAGAGTTTCGTGGCGTCGCGCACCTTGTCGTAATGGATCGCGTGGGGGTGGAAGATCCAGAAGAGGGCGTCCCGCCACCGGATCCCTTCCAGGGACGTGTAACACAGCACGCAGAGGAGGATGAAGGCGGCAAAGCTGAAAACGGGCAGCGCCAACCGCCGCAGGAACATGACGAGGACAGCGGTCGATACCGTTCGAATCGTTGTTTCCCCCTTTCCCCGTGTTCCGACAATACACACATATACACCAGGAAAGGACCCGCCCTCAACCGGGTCCCTCTTTCCGGTACGTTCCGCTTTTCCCCCCTTCCTTGAACAGGAGGGCCACTTCCGTGATCGTCATCCCCCGGTCCGCCCCCTTGCACATGTCGTAGACGGTCAGCGCCGCGACGGACGCGGCGGTCATCGCCTCCATCTCGACGCCCGTGCGGTCGATCGCCTTCACGGACGCCTTCACGAAGATCCGTCCCGCGTCCGGGTCCGTGTCGAAATCGACGGAGACCGCCAGGAGGGCCAACGTGTGAGACAGCGGGATCAGTTCGGGCGTCCTTTTCGCGGCGGCGATCCCCGCGAGGCGCGCGACGGCCAGGACGTCCCCCTTGGCCGCCTTTCCTTCGAGGATCATCTTCACGGTGCCCGGCTTCATGATCACGGTGGCGCCCGCGATGGCGACCCTCATGGTCGGATCCTTGCCGCTGACGTCCACCATTACCGCCCGCCCGTGGTCATCGAAATGGTTGAACCCCATGGGTCACCTCCAAAGCGCACGCTTCTACATGCAAGCCCGGCGTCGCGCCGGGAATAGAAATACCACGTTCGAAGGATGGCGGGGGGGGCGATCAGCGGGGACGGTTCATGGCGGGCCCCCGGCATCGAGAAGGCGGTCGACTTTCGCCGCCATGATGAAATCGTTTTCGTGCAACCCATTGATCGAGTGGGTGCTGAAGCGCACCGTGCAGTACCCCCAGCCGACGGACAGGTCGGGGTGGTGCCCCTCCGCTTCCGCGATCTCCCCGACCCGGCCGGCGAACCGCATCGCCTCCGCGAAGGTCCTGAACCGGAATTCCCGGCGGATTCCCTTCGCCTCCTCCTCGAGCGTCCACCCGGGGAACCGGGCGATCATGCTTCCGGCTTCCTCCGCTCCCATAGCCGGCACGCCGCCCCGGCACGGCACGCACCGCTTGTCCGATAGTTCCATGGATGCGTCCTCCCTCATTCATTGGATGCGAAAAACGAGCTGGGCGCCCGGTGGGGAAAAATTTCCCGGGAGGAGAAGCTCGTTTCGGATTCCGCATCTAATGATGCATCGGTCGAGGCCGGTTCGGATGAAGAAACCATGTCGCCAGCGGACGGTAAAACATCATCGAAACGAAAGGACGCGTTGCGTCTTTTGCGTTTTCAAGCCGCGATCCTTGCCGCAGCGCTCGCCGGATGCGCGGCCGGCCCGGATTTCCGCCGGCCCGATCCCCCTTCGGCCGTTTCTTACACGCCGTCCGCGCTGCCGGCGGAAACGGCCGCCGCGCCAGTGGCTGGCGGCGCGCCGCAGCGCTTCGTCCCGGGAGAAGAGATTCCCTCCCAATGGTGGGCGCTGTTCCGTTCCGAACCCCTGGACCGGTTGATCCGCCGGGCGCTGGCGGACAGCCCGACGCTCGCCGCGGCGCAGGCGAAGCTGCGCGTGGCGGAGGAGAACCGGCGCGCGCAGGTCGGCGTATTCTTTCCCGCCGTCGACGGGAGCGCGTCGGCCGCGAGACGGAAGTTCTCGGGCGCATTGTTCGGGGCGCCCGGAAACGAGCTCGCTCCCTTCACCCTCTACAACGCTTCGGTGAACGTCTCGTACGCGCTGGACCTGTTCGGCGGCAACCGGCGCGAGCTGGAGGCCCTGCAGGCGCAGGTCGATTACCAGCGGTTCCAGCTGCAAGGCGCCTGGCTTGCCCTCACATCCAACCTGGTCACCACCGCGGTGCTGGAGGGATCTCTCCGAGCCCAGATCGGCGCGACCCGGGAAATCATCGCGGCGGAAGAGACGCAGTTGGACCTGGTGGAACAGCAGTTCCGGCTGGGAGGGGTTTCCCGCGCCGAGGTCCTCGCACAGCAGGCCCAGCTGGCCCAAACCCGGGTGACCTTGCCGCCGCTGGAGAAACAGCTGGCCCAGGCCCGCCACCGGCTGGCGATACTGGCCGGCAGGTTTCCCGGTGAGGCGGGAACGCTTCCCGAATTCGAACTGGACGGCCTGGACCTTCCGCGGGAACTGCCGGTGAGCATCCCTTCGTCGCTTGCGCGGAGGCGTCCGGACATCCTCGCCGCGGAAGAGCTGCTGCATGCGGCATCCGCCGGGATCGGCGTGGCAACGGCGAATCTGTACCCGCAGGTGACCTTGACCGGCAGCCTCGGGACGGAGACGAACAGGATACGGGACCTGTTCGGCGGGGGGACGTCCGTCTGGGGCCTGGGCGCCGGATTGCTCCAGCCGCTGTTCCGCGGCGGCGAGCTGACCGCGAAACGCCGCGCCGCCATCGCTGCCTACGAGCAGGCCGGCGCGCAGTACCGCGAAACCGTTTTGCTGGCGTTCCAGGACGTGGCCGATGTCCTGCGGGCACTGGAGATGGACGCGCGGACGTTAAAGGCGCAGTCGGAGGCCGAAGCGGCCGCACGGGCATCGCTCGATCTCGCACGGCAGCA
The DNA here is from genome assembly GCA_021802685.1 of Deltaproteobacteria bacterium. Taxonomy (GTDB): domain Bacteria; phylum Desulfobacterota; class Deferrimicrobia; order Deferrimicrobiales; family Deferrimicrobiaceae; genus UBA2219. The sequence continues at coordinate 34,813 of JAJZRM010000001.1, forward strand.
GTTCCGTCTCGGGGCGGCGAGCTATCTGACGCTGCTCAACGCGGAGCGCCAGCATCAGCAGGCGCGGATCGGGCTGGTCCAGGCCCGTGCCGCGCGCTATTCCGACACCGCCGCGCTTTTCCAGGCGCTCGGCGGCGGGACGTGGAGTGCAACCGAGGGAGGCATCCACCGATGAAAAAGCGCATCTTGTTCGTCGTCATCGGCCTGGCGGCCGTAGTCGCCGCGCTTTCGGCCGTCAAGGCGATGCAGATCGGCGCGATGGTCGAGCAGGGGAAAAAGGCCGTTCCCCCGCCGGAGACGGTGACCACCGCCGCGGTCCGCTCCGATACGTGGGAGGTCGCCCTGACGGCGGTCGGCTCCCTGACCGCGGTCCAGGGAGTCACCGTGGCCGCCGAGCTGCCGGGAAAGGTCGCGGAGATCGCCTTCGAGCCGGGGGCCAAGGTGAAGAAGGGGGACCTGCTGATCCGCCAGGACACAAGCGTCGAAGAGGCCCAGCTTCCCGGGGCCGTGGCCCAGGCGGACCTGGCCCGGACCGTCCTCGAGCGCGACGCCGAAATGCTGGCGAAACAGATCATCTCCCAGGCCGACTACGACGTCGCCGTCGCCAACCACGAGCAGGCCATGGCCCAGGCCAACAACATCCGCGCCGTCATCGCCAAGAAGACGATCCGCGCCCCGTTCACCGGGCGTCTCGGCATCCGGCAGGTCAATCTCGGCCAGATCCTCCGCGAAGGGGACCCGATCGTCACGCTGCAGTCCCTCGATTCGATCTACGTCGATTTCACCCTGCCGCAGCAGGAACTCGCCAGGTTGCGCGCCGGCCTGCCGGTGCGGGTGACGACCGACGCCTTTCCCGGACAGGCGATCGACGGGCGCATCACGGCCGTGAACCCGCTGGTGGACGCCGAGACCCGCAACGTCCGGCTGCAGGCGACGGTGGCGAACCGGGCCGAAAAGCTCCGGCCCGGGATGTTCGTCAACACGTCGGTCGGACTCCCCATCCGGCGAACGGTGCTGGCCATCCCGGCCACGGCCGTGCTCTATGCCCCTTACGGCGACTCGGTCTTCATCGTCGCCGACGACAAGGAGCGGAAGGGGGGGAAGGCGCTGCGCCAGCAGTTCGTGCGGCTCGGCGAGAAGCGGGGCGATTTCGTCGCCGTCACCGACGGGTTGAAGGGAGGGGAGGACGTCGTCAGCACCGGGGTCTTCAAGCTGCGCAACGGGCAGGCGGTGGTGGTCGACAACCGGCTCTCCCCGCCGTTCCGGGAAAGCCCCAAGCCGGAGAACAATTGACCGATGAAGATCACCGACCTGTTCATACGCCGCCCCGTCCTGGCCCTGGTGGTCAACCTGCTCATCATCATCGCGGGCCTGCAGGCGATCCGGACCCTCAACGTCCGCCAGTACCCCCGGAGCGAGAACGCGAAAGTGACCGTCACCACCGTCTATGTCGGCGCCAGCGCGAACCTTGTGCGGGGCTTCATCACCTCCCCGCTGGAGCGCGCCATCGCGGCCGCCGACGGCATCGAGTACATGGAATCGCAAAGCGCCCTCGGCCTCTCCACGATCAGCGTGCGCCTGCGGCTCAACTACGACTCCACCAAGGCCCTGGCCGAGATCGGCTCCAAGGTGGACCAGGTGCGCAGCGATCTCCCCCCGGAGGCGGAGGTGCCGGTGATCAACATCGAGTCGGCCGACAGCCAGTTCGCCTCGGCGTACCTGAGCTTCAGCTCGGACCTCCTGCAGCAGAACGAGATCACCGACTACCTGGTGCGCGTCGTGCAGCCCCGCCTCTCCTCCATCCCCGGAGTGCAGCGGGCCGATATCCTCGGCGCGCGCACCTTCGCCATGCGCGTCTGGCTCAAACCCGAACGGATGGCGGCCCAGGACATCAGCCCCGCCCAGGTGCGCCGCGCGCTCGCCTCCAACAATTTCCTGTCCGCGCTCGGCAGCAGCAAGGGGGCCTACATCCAGGTCAACCTCACTGCCGACACCAATCTCAGCACGGTCGACGAGTTCAAGCGACTCGTGGTTCGCCAACGGAACGGGACGATCGTGCGGCTGGGCGACATCGCCGACGTGGTGCTGGGGGCCGAGGACTACAATTCCGACGTCCGCTTTTCCGGACAGACCGCGGTGTTCATGGGGATCTGGCCGCTTCCGAACGCCAACTCCCTCGACGTCATCGGCCGGGTGCGGGCGGAGATGGGCTCCATCCAGCGCGACCTGCCGACCGGCCTCGCGGCCCGCGTGGCCTACGATGCCACCAACTACATCTCCAACGCCATCCGGGAGGTGCTGAAGACCCTAGGCGACACGCTGCTGATCGTCATGGTCGTCATTTTCCTGTTCCTCGGTTCCTTCCGTTCGGTCCTGGTCCCGGTCGTGGCGATCCCGTTGTCCCTGATCGGCGGAGTTTTCCTGATGCAGGCGTTCGGGTTCACCGTGAACCTGCTCACCCTCCTGGCCATCGTCTTATCGGTCGGTCTTGTGGTCGACGACGCCATCGTGGTGGTGGAGAACGTGGAACGCCACATCCGCGAAGGGAAATCGCCCCTGGATGCGGCCCTGTTGGGCGCCCGGGAACTCGTCGGGCCGGTCGTCGCGATGACCGTCACCCTGGCGGCGGTCTATCTTCCCATCGGCCTGCAGGGGGGGTTGACCGGCGCGCTCTTCCGGGAGTTCGCCTTCACCCTGGCCGGGGCGGTCGGCATCTCCGGGATCGTCGCCCTGACCCTGTCTCCGGTCATGTCGGCCAGGCTGCTCAAACCCGGGGTCCAGGAGGGCCGCCTGGCGGGTCGCATCACCCGCGATTTCGAACGACTGAAAAACGCCTACGGCCGGCGCCTCGACGCCACCCTGGCGGCGCGCCCGGCGGTCTACATGGTCTGGATCGTGGTATCCCTCCTCGCCGTGCCGATGTTCATCATGTCCGCCAAGGAGCTGGCGCCGCTGGAGGACCAGGGAGTCATCTTCGGCATCGTCGACGCGTCCGCCAATTCGACCCTCGACCAGAACACCCTGTTCGCCGCGGAAACCAACAAGGTGTTCCAGAGCGTGCCGGAAACGGACTTCACCTTCCAGATCACGTTCCCCAACTCCGGTTTCAGCGGGATGGTCGTCAAGCCTTGGGACGAGCGCAAGCGCGACGTCTTCGAGATCCTGCCCGGCATCCAGCAACAGTTGCAGAAAGTGCCCGGCATCCGGATCTTCCCCGTGACTCCGCCGGCCCTCCCCGGCGGCGGCGATTTCCCGGTGGAGTTCGTCATGGCGTCGACGGCGGAAACCGAGCGGATCCTCGAATTCGCCAACCAGCTCCAGGGGAAGGCCATGCAGAGCAACATGTTCGCCTTCCCGCCGCTGATCGACGTCAAGATCGACCAGCCCCAGTCCGAATTCGTCATCGACCGGGACAAGGTGGCCTCCATGGGCCTCAACCTGGAACAGATCGGCGGGGACCTGGGGGCGCTGGTCGGAGGCGATTTCGTCAACCGCTTCGACATCTCCGGCCGCAGTTACAAGGTCATTCCGCAGATCCAGCGGATCGACCGGCTCAATCCCGGGCAGCTCAAGGATGTCTACGTCACCGGCCCGAACGGCGGGCTGGTCCCCTTGAGCACCGTCGCCACCCTGCGCGAATCGGTCGTGCCCCGCTCGCTCAACCGTTTCCAGCAGATGAACGCCGTCAAGATCAGCGGGGTGCCCGTTCGTCCGCTGGATGAGGTGCTGCGCTTCCTTGAGGACGAAGCGGCCAGGATCCTGCCCCAGGGATACGTCGTCGACTACACCGGCGAATCGCGCCAGCTGCGCACGGAGGGAAACCGGTTCCTTCCCGCCTTCAGCCTGGCCATCATCCTGATCTTCCTGGTGCTGGCGGCCCAGTTCAACAGCTTCCGCGACCCGTTCGTCATACTGGCGGGTTCGGTCCCGCTGGCCATGTTCGGTGCGCTTCTCTTCACGTTCCTGAAGATGCCCGATCCGAACGTTCCGTTCTGGACCCGCGGCTGGACCACCACCCTCAACATCTACTCGCAAGTCGGGCTGGTGACCCTGGTCGGGCTCGTGTCCAAGAACGGCATCCTCATCGTCGAATTCGCCAACAAGCTGCAGATCCAGGGCCGTTCCAAGCAGGAGGCCGTGCGCGAGGCGGCCATGATCCGCCTCCGCCCGATCCTCATGACCAGCGCCGCCACCATCGCCGGCCACTTTCCGCTGACCCTGGTCACGGGCGCCGGCGCGGCGGCGCGGAACTCCATCGGCCTGGTGCTGGTCGGCGGCATGTTCATCGGCACGCTGTTCACCCTGCTCGTCGTCCCCTCCATCTACATGCTCATCGCGCGCGACCATGAGAAGGACCGGGAACGGGATGCGGGAACCGAGGCGGAGGCCGCCTGAATTTCAACGCGAAGGAATCTTTGCGGGCGGGACCGGACGCAGGCGTCCGGCGACTCTGAAATCGTCCGGCACGGCCGAGAGGAAAAGAGCGAGATGGCGCGGGCGCATGATCCCTCCCGTTTCCCGTACGATTGGGTGTCCGGAGGAGTTTCGCTTTCGGATGAGGAATTTCCTGCCGGAGGTTCGCCGGGCCCGTGTTAACATGACGCATGGGCGCTTCGGGGAGTGCAAAATTCTCGGGGAAAGGAGACGTACCGATGGACAGCATCTACAAGATCATCGACGTCGTGGGAACGAGCAGGAACTCCTGGGAAGAAGCGGCGAAAAACGCGGTGGAGACCGCCGGGAAATCCCTCGAAGACCTGAGGATCGCGGAAGTCGTCAAACTGGACATGGTGATCGAGAAGGGCAAGGTCGTCGCCTACCGGTCCCGCGTGAACATCTCCTTCAAGTATCGCTCCGAGGGGTAAACCGATTTCCCGGCGATAAAAACTCCCGTTTTCTTCATTCGATCGGACACAGACGCCTTCCCCGCCTTCTGGGGGGAGGCGTTTTTTGGGGGGTTGCGCTCGCCCCTTGACTTCTTTATTTAGAACGGTTATAAATACTGCATGTTTCGTTCAGAGAGCGTGCCCATGCGGAAGATGGAAGAGATGGAACAAGCGCTTCGCGCCGCCGGATGCAGGATCACCCGGCAGCGGAGCGCCGTCCTCTCCTATTTGGCCTCCATGGATGCCCATCCGAGCGCCCGGCAGGTCTACGCGGAGGTGAAACGGTCCGCTCCCGATATCAGCCTCGCGACGGTGTACAACACGCTGGGAAAACTGGTTCGCATGCGGATCCTCAATCTCATGGATTTCGAATCGCTGGACAACCGGTACGACAGGGACCCGGGCCCCCATATCAATCTCATCTGCACCGGCTGCGGAGGGATCCAGGACCTGGAACGGGGATTCCCGATCCCGCCGGAAGAGGTGAAGGCGCGGACCGGTTTCGACGTAAGGAACGTGCGGATGGAGTATTACGGCATGTGCGCCGAGTGCGAATCGGGACCTCGGCGCGGCGCAACGAACCTTCCAAAGGAAAGGAGAAAGAGATGGCGACGGAAAAGAACCTGAAAGAGGCGTTTGCGGGGGAGAGCCAGGCGAACCGGATGTACCTGGCCTTCGCCCAGAAGGCGGAGTCGGACGGTTTCCCGCAGATCGCGAAGCTGTTCCGCGCCGCGGCCACGGCGGAAACGGTGCACGCCCACGCCCATTTCCACGTGATGGGGGGGACGAAGGACACGGCGGGGAACCTGCAGGCCGCCATCAACGGGGAGGGGTACGAATTCGAGAAGATGTATCCGGCGTTCCTGTCCGAGGCGGAAAGGGAAAAGAACGCGGCCGCCACGGTTTCCTTCCGGAACGCCATGGCCGTGGAGAAGATCCACCGCGACCTTTACTCGGAGGCGCTGGAAACCCTGAAAAAGGGAAAGGACCTTCCCGGGCAGGACATATACGTCTGCGAGGTTTGCGGCAACACGGTGTACGGCAATCCGAAGGACAAATGCACGGTGTGCGGCGCCCAGTACACGAAGTTCACGAAGGTCCAGTAGGAACTCCCGGGAGGAGACCCTCCATGGATGGTTCCGATCCCTTCGATCTTTTCCGGAGATGGTACGACGAGGCCCACCTGGCGGGGCAGAAGTTTCCGAACGCCATGTCGCTGACGACGGCCGGCGCCGACGGATGTCCGTCATCGCGGATGGTGCTCCTCAGTTCCCACGACCGCCGGGGCTTCGTCTTCCACACGAATTACGAAAGCAGGAAGGGGGATGAACTATCCGCGTTTCCCCGGGCGGCTCTGCTTTTCTGGTGGGAATCGCTGAACCGGCAGGTGCGGATCGAGGGGGCGGTCGAGCGGACGAGCCCCGGGGAATCGGACGCCTACTTCGCGGGTCGTCCCCGGGGGGCCCAGATCGGCGCATGGGCCTCCGATCAGAGCCGTCCTCTCCCGGACAGGAAGATGCTCGAAAGCCGGGTCCGGGAGGTCATCGCGCGATTTGGCGAAGGTCCGGTTCCCAGACCCCCGCATTGGGGGGGATACCGCGTCGCGCCGCGCTCCTTCGAGTTCTGGTCGGGCCGCGAAGACCGTCTCCACGAACGCACCCGTTTCGATGCGTCTCCCGGCGGCTGGACGCCGACGGCGCTATACCCTTGACCCGGCCGCCTATTTCTTCCAATAAGGCGATCGGACCTGCTCATACGCCTCGTGCGCGGCGACCGCCGCCTGACCGACGGCCGTAATGATCATCTTGAGCGGAGACGAGACGTCGCCGATCGCAAGGATCCGGGGGACGCTGGTCCTCTGCCACTCGTCCGTCGCGATCCGCCCTTCAGGATCCAGCCCCAGCCCGACGTTCCCGAACAGCGCCGTGTTCGGCACCCTTCCCGCCGCGACGATCACCGCGTCGGCGGGAAGGTCGCGGGTGCCCGCCTCCGTCCCCTGCCTCAACCGAACCCCTTCCACCCGCGCGGCGCCGAGGATCTCCTCCACGGCCGTGCCGAGGAGAACTTCCAGGTTCCCCGACTGCAGCGCCTCCGCGGACAACCCCTCGACGCTGCGAAGGTGCGGTTTCCGGTGAACGAAGGTGACCCGTACCGCGGCGCCGAGAAGCCTGTGGACATGGGATATCGCCGTATCGCCTCCCCCGACGACAACGACCCGCATCCCGCGGAAACGGGAAGGGTCATGGACCCTGTAATGGACGCCCCGTCCGGCGAACTCCTTTTCGCCGGGGATGCCCGCCTCGCCGGCATTGCTCCCGCAGGCAAGGATCAACACCTTCCCGGCCGTTTCGAGATCCTTGGCCCGGACGGTTCCGTCGGGGGCGATCTCCTCCACTCCCAGGTCGATCAGGTCCGCTCCGGCCCCGTGCGCCTGCTCCACCAACAGGGCGGCAAGTTCTTCGGCCAGGATCCCTTTCGGGACGCCCGGATAGTTGTCGATCCGCTTGTCCGGACAATGCCGGGTGAGGATCCCCCCCCAGCATTTCCCTTCGAAGACAGCCGTCCTCAAGAATTTCTTCCCGCAGAATGCCGCCGCGGAGAGTCCCGCGGGCCCTCCGCCGACGATCACCACGTCGTAATCTTTCGGCCGGGGCTCGAGGGAGATGGCTTCCCCCCGCGGGCCGCACTCCGTCCTCTCCGCCTTCCGTGCATCGAACCGGTCCGCGACGGACCGAAGCGCATTCCCCCTCATCGGATACCTCACGACTTTCAGTATACTGGACTATATCCGGCATATCGGCCGGGCGAGGTGATCTTGGGTGTATTGACCCGGCCGGAAGCGGTCATCTTCGATTTCGACGGCGTGATGGCCGACACGGAGCCGCTGCATTGCGATGCGTTCCGGAAGGTGCTCGAACCGCTGGGGATCGGCTTCACATGGCGGGAATATGTCGATCGCTACATGGGGTTCGACGACCGGGACGCCTTCCGGAACGCCTTCCGCCTGCATGGGCGGACCCTCGGCGGCCGTCGGCTTTCGCGGTTGGTCGATGCCAAATCCCTGGTGTTCCGGGAGCTCATCCGGGATGGGGTGGCCGCCTGTTCCGGCGCCCTCCCGATGATCGAGTCGCTGTACGCCGACGGCGTCCCCATGGCCGTCTGCAGCGGGGCGCTGCGGGCCGACATCGATCCGATCCTTTCGCGGTTCGGCATCGCGCGGTGTTTTCTCCACATCGTCGCCGCCGACGATGTCCGGAAAGGCAAGCCCGATCCGGAAGGGTACATCCTCGCCTTCCGGAAGCTGTCCCGCTCGCGCCCCTCGGCGGTTTCCGAGCCGCGGAAGTGCCTCGCCGTCGAGGACACCCCCGCCGGCGTGGAGGCCGCGAAACGGGCGGGGCTTTCCGTGCTGGCGGTCACGAACGGCCATGCGGCGGAGGAGCTTTCCGGGGCCGATGCCGTTACCGACTCCCTCGCGAACGTCCATCTGAGCCGGTAACATGACATGAAAAAACATTTACCATAGTAGGGGACGGACAACGGACGAAAGGAGGGGATTATGGCCGACGTGGTTCGGAAGGTCGAGTACTTCAAGGTGATGGTCCCGAACAAGGCGGGCTCTGGAGGAAAGTATCTCGCCGCATTGAAGGAGGGGCGCGTGAACCTCCTGGCTTTTACCGGATTCCCGCGGGCGGGCCGCGCCCAGCTGGATTTCATCCCCCAGAACGGGGCGGCGTTCCGGAAGGCGCTCCGGAAGGCGGGACTTTCCCTCGGGAAGGGGAGAGTCGTCTTCCTCATCCAGGGATCGGACCGTCCCGGCGCCTTGGAGGCGATCGCCGCCAAGGTGGGCGAGACCGGGGTCAACATCACCGCGTTGAATGCCGTCGCCGCCGGTGGCCGGCGGTTCGGAGCCCTTCTCTGGGTCAAACCCGGGGATGTGTCGAAGACGGCAAAGGCTCTCGGGGCGCGTTGAACGGTCCCTCTCTGTCCGGGGCTACCCGCCGGGGGTGGAAAAGAGGAACCACCGGAGGGAGCCCCGCTCGGAGGGAGTGAGGCCGCGGTAGAAAGGCCACAAGAGCATCTGATCCTCGCGCTCGGCCGGGGAAAGGGAACGCCACTCCCAGATCTTCCCCCGGACCATTCTGCGCGCATTCGGCGGAAGGGAACGCATCCGGACGAAAAACTTCCGGATCACCTGCCGCTCCCGGGGATCGGCGTCCCGCAACAGTCCCCGGCGTTCCCTCAGATAAATTCTTTGCGCCTCGGGAAGGCGGCGCCATAGGCGGGTCCGCTCGAGGATCCGTTCCCGCTCCCCCGGGGGAAGTTCCTTCCATCGACGGTACCGGTCCCTGATCTCGCTTTGCTCTTCGGGGGACATCGATCGCCACCGCTCGAGCAGGTCCGCCGGCACCTCCGCCCCTTCGCGAGCGAACGTCCCGATGCCCGTTGTTTCCTGCTCTGAAAAGCCGGCCGGTTCCGCGGGGCCCGCCAGGCAGACGCAGATGAGGAGCATCGCGCCGACGCCGAAGAGGGCCTGGCTTGACGCCTTCATCACGCTCCACTCCTTCCGCCGGATGGGAACTTCCCGCTTCCGCCGTTCCCCCCGAACGCATCCAGCAGGTCGAGCGCCTCCGCGTCCTCTCCCGCTTCGAAGGATACCGGGCCGGACAGGACGTCCAGCAGGGCGATCATTTCCATCTCGTCCGGAGAGAGTGCGGGGGAGGAGGCACTCGGCGCCGCCACGGGCGGGGCCGATTCAGGAATGTCCCGCATCGCGGTCGGCGTCCCGGGAGAGAGAAGGGGTTCCATCGGCACCGGCGGAGCGCCTCCGGCGGGTTTCGGGTCCGGCCGTCCGGAAGGCGGTGTCTCGACGCGGGCAGTGGACGGCCCCGGCGCGGTCCGCACGCGGACCGACTCCCGGGAAACCAGGAAGAACAGGCCGATCGCCGCCGCCGCGGCCAGGGCCACCGCCGCCGGCCGCCAAGGCCGGCGGGAGATCTTCTTCTTCGGAGGGATCGCTCCTTCCGCCTCGAGACGCGCGAACAGGGACTCGCGGAAGCCTTTCTCCGGTTCGGTATGGACCCGGCGGAGACCCTCTTCCAGCGAGCGCATCCGCGCCTCGATGGTTCGACACCCGGCGCAGGAGGCAAGGTGTTCCGCCGCCAAAGAGGATTCCTCGGGCGTCGCCTCGCCGTCCACGAATGCGCTGATCGTTTCCCTCAAGTCACGGCAATCCATCGGCCCCATCCCCCATATCCCTGTGAACCCGCAGTTCGGGATTATGTTTCATTTCAACTCCTCCGACAGGGAACGCAGGAGCATTTCCCGCGTCCGGAAGATGCGTGTTTTCACCGCCTGCACCGTGATCCCCAGTATCCCGGCGGTCTCCTCGTAGGAGAATCCGTCTCCCCGGTTGAGGACGAATGCGGCGCGGTATCCTTCCGGGAGTTCCTGGAGCGCGGAAAGGAAACGCTCCTTCAGCTGGGAACCCCACATCACGGTTTCGGGGTTCCCTTCCGCCGGCGCGTGGAGCCGGATTTCCCTCGCATCGCCGTCCGGGTCTTCGGCGGAGGCGATCGGGATCTCTTCCCCCTCGACCGCGGTATCCCGAAGGAAGTTCAGGGTGGCATGGCGTGCGATCGTGAACATCCATGTGGTGAACTTCGCCGTGGGCCGGTAGGTGCCGGCGGCGCGCGCGATCCGGAGGAAGATCTCCTGCGCCGCCTCTTCCGCGGAAGCGGCGTTGCCGGTCATCCGGTAGGCGAAGCGCACCACGGCCCGATGATGCCGGGAGAAGAGTTCCTCGAAGGCGTCCCGGCTTCCCTCCCGGAAGAGAAGCATCAACTCCTCATCGGTGCGCATCCGCCCGCCGGAGACCTTGGACGACGGTTTGTCCCGTTCCACCCGCCGCGGAGCCGCCTACTTCGCCGTCTGGACGTCGTGTTTTTGCCTGTAGATGCGCCGACTCGCCTTGTTCTGGCGCTTATTCAGCCGGGCGCGCTCCGCAGGCGTCACCGACCCGTCCGCTTCGGCTCGTTTCTGCGCCCGTTCGATCCCCGCCTGCTCCCTTTCCAGCCGGATCGTCTCCCGGGGCGTCAGCTGGCCGCTTGCCGCTCCCTGCCCGATCCGCTGTTGCTGCAGATCCTGCCGTTTTTCCACCCGGGGCATCGCCGTATCGTCTCCAAGCGCGGGCGCCGCCGCCACGACCGCCGCGAGCCCCAGGCAACAAACAACCGTTTTCCATGACATCGTGTTCTCCTCCGGTCGTATTACGCGGTTCCTGCCGCGTTTACCCGTTGAAACCCCGGTTTCGCGGAAAAGTTTCCGGGGCGCCGCCGGCATCCGGGAGGATATTTCATCAAGATACTACTGGGGGACCGGCCGCCGGGCAAGCCCGCCGAGGGGATGTTGGGGGTTGCAGGGGGGTGTAAAATGTTGATTCGGGCCAAGGCGACATTCAAGGGCGGGGCCTTGGAAGTCCGCGCCCCCAAGACCGGGGAGGCGGCCTGGCGAACCCGTAAAATAACCGTCGAGTAGATCAAGCCGGCCGGGCGCTTCGGGAGAGGCGGAGAGGGATGGGTTTCATTCGACTTGTCGCGATCGTCGCGGCCGTCCTGTCGGCGCCGCTCCGTGCGGAATTGGCGAATGACGATCCGTTTATGCGGAAACGGGCGGAGATGGTGCGCGACCAGGTCGAGCGCGAAGGGATCTCCGATCCGAACGTCCTGGAGGCGATGCGGGACGTTCCCCGGCACCTCTTCGTTTCGCCGGAGCTTCGGGCGAGGGCATACGATCCTTTTCCTCTGCCCATCGGGGAAGGGCAGACGATCTCGCAACCTTACATCGTCGGTTTCATGACGCAGATCCTGCGCCTCAGGGAGACCGACCGCGTTCTCGAGGTGGGAACCGGCTCCGGCTACCAGGCGGCGATCGCCGCGAAGATCGCCGCGGAGGTCTACTCCGTGGAGATCCTCGAACCCCTGGCCGTCCGCAGCCGGCGGACGCTCTCCGACCTGGGTTTCCGCAACGTCGCCGTCCGCCGGGGGGACGGGTATTACGGCTGGGAGGAAAAGGCGCCGTTCGACGCCATTATCGTGACCTGCGCGGGCGGACACATTCCCCCGCCCCTTCTGCGCCAGCTCGGGAACGGGGGCCGGATGATCATGCCCGTCGGCGGGCCGTTCATGACCCAGAACCTCGTCTTCATCGAGAAGGACGTCCGGGGCGGCGTCACGCATCGAAATGTCCTTCCGGTCGCTTTCGTCCGCCTCCTTGGCCACTGACCGGGGCGCGAGGGCGAAAGATGTCGTTCCGGCCGTCTTCTTCCTTTCCGCGGCCGCGCTGGCGAACGAGATCGTCCTCATCCGCCTCCTGTCGTGCCGGTTCTGGCCGCATTTCGTCCCGTTGATCGTCTCGCAGGCGATGCTCGGCTTCGGAGGCGCCGGCGTCGCGCTTCAGGTCGTCCGGCGGCGCGTCGAAAGGTCGCCGTACCGGGTCTTTGCATGGATGGTCCTTCTCGCCGCCCCGGCGTTCGATCTCGCGTTCCGCGCCTCGCAGCTCGTATCGTTCGATCCGTTCCTGCTGCTTTGGGATCCCGCGGCGTGGCCGCGGTTCGGGGTCTTCTTCTTCCTTCTCGCCGTTCCCTTCTTCCTTTCCGGCGGCGCGACGGCGATCCCGTTCGCGTTTCTGGGGCTTCGGCCCGGTCCGGTCTACGCGGCGTCCTTCGCGGGATCGGCGGCCGGCGCGCTCGCCGCGCTCGCGTTTCTCTCGCTTGCGCCGACCGGTTGGCTCTTGCGGCTTCCCCTTGCGCTCGGGGCGGCGGCGTGCGCCTTCGTCCTGTCGGACAAGGGAGGGGGATCGCGAAAGGGCCGCGCGGCCGCGCTGTGCGCCGTCCTCCTTCTCCTGGTCATCCCGCCCGCGGATCTCGAACTCTCGCCCTACAAGGACCTGGCGGCCGTCCGGAACCTGCCGGGGGCCCAAGAGATCGCTCGCCGCTTCGGAATATCGGGCGATTACCGGGCCGTCTTCGCCCCGGGGATCCACAGCGCGCCGGGCTTGAGCGTCCGTTTCCCGGGAGAGATCCCGCCGCAGGCGGTGCTGTTCGCGGACGGCGAGCAGCGCGGAACCGTCCCGAAAGACGGCGGAGGGAAGCCTCCGGCGTATCTCGGATATTTTCCCGCCGTCCTTCCGTACCGGCTGGTCGACCATCCTCGGGTCCTCCAGCTCGGCCTCCGGGGGACGGAAGGGGTGTTGACGGCCGCGGCGAACCTCGCTTCGTCCGTGACGGTCGTGGAACCCGCACGGGAACTCGTGCGGCTGGTCCGAGAGGACCTCTCGGGGTTCTCGGGGGGATGGCCGAAGTCTCTCCCCGTCGAGATCCGGGAGGAAGGGGCGCGCAACTTCCTCGCCAGGGACAGGCGGCTCTTCGACGTCATCGAGGCGCCGGACATTTCCTCGGCGACCTTTTCCTCGCTCGGGGTCCACTCGACCGGGGAGACGTTCCTTCTCACGCGCGAAGGGATCCGGGCGGCGCTCGCCCGCCTCGGGGAGGGCGGACTCCTCGCGTTTTCGGGGTGGCTCAAGGCCCCCCCGAGGGAGAACGTAAAGATCCTCCGCACGATCCGGGCGGAGCTTTCGGCCGCGGGCCTTGCGCCCGCCGCCGGCCGGGTCGCCGCGATCCGCGGATGGGGGACCTTTTCCGTGGTGGCGCGGCGCACACCGTTCCAGCCGGAGGAGATCGCCCGGGTGAGGCGATTCTGCTCCGAATACGGGTATTCGATGGTCTGGCCCGCGGCGGGCGCGGAACCCGGAGGCGGAGCGGAGGAACGGGCGCTGCGCGAGGCCGTGTCCGATGCCATGACGGGGCCGCCCGGGGAACGCCGGAACGGACTCTTCGACCTTTCGCCGGTCACCGACGACTCGCCTTACTTCCATCGCTTTCTGCGCCTGCGGACCTTGCCCGAGTTCAAGCACATCCTCGGGAGCCAGTGGGTGCCCTTCGTGGAGTGGGGGATCGTGTTCCTCGTGCTCTCGCTGGGCGTGTCGCTCGTACTGGCGGCAGTGCTCCTGCTTGTGCCCGCCGCCTTCGCCCGGGACGGCACCGGGGAGGCGGGAAAGATCTCCGTGGCCGGCTATTTTTCCGCGATCGGGCTGGCCTACATGCTGGTGGAGCTCACTTTCCTCAAGGCCGGCATCCTTGTTCTCGGCGATTCCATTCGCGCCGCCAGCCTGGCGATCGGGGGGTTTTCCTTTTTCTCCGGGATCGGGAGCGCCGTGTCCGGACGATGGGAATCGGAGCGGAGGATGAAACGGGTCTTCGCGGGCGCCGCGATATGCGCCGTGGCGGGGTTCGTCCTGCTTTCGGCCGCATCCCCCTCTCTGCTTCCGCGGGGGTGGGGGATACGGACGGCCGCGTTCGTCGCGGCCCTCGCGCCGGCGGCGTTCCTGATGGGGATGCCGTTCCCCGCGGCGGTCTCACGCCTCGCCGCCGCGGGAGGTTCGGCGA
>JAJZRM010000071.1 GCA_021802685.1 Deltaproteobacteria bacterium
CTTGAGCAGCTGCACGACTCTGGGAAAGAGATGGTTGTGCGCCCCCGAAAGGATGGACAGCCCGATGCCGTCCACGTCTTCCTGCGCCGCGGCGTTGACGATCATCTCCGGGGTCTGGTGGAGACCGGTGTAGATGACCTCGACGCCCGCGTCGCGGAGCGCCCGGGCGATGATCTTCGCCCCGCGGTCGTGCCCGTCCAGGCCGGGCTTCCCGACGAGGATCCGGACCTTGCGGGCCGGTTTACCGGGTCTTGCGGTGGTGCCCCCTTTCCGCTTTGCCGTCGCCATCGCTCCTCCTTGCGAAAAATATCCCGTCAGAACACCGCGGGATCGGTGTAGACCCCCATGGTTTCCCGAAGGGCGTCGCACATCTCGCCCAGCGTCACATACTCCCTTGCGGCGTCGACCAGGAGCGGCATGAGATTGACCTTCGTTTCCCGCGACGCTTCCCTGAGGGCCGCGAGGGCAGCCGCCGCCCTCTTCCCGCTCCGTTTCCGGCGGACCTCCCGCGTGCGGGCGATCTGCCTTCTTTCCACGTCCTCGTCGACCTTCAGCAGCGGGATGGGCTGTTCCTCCCCGTTCCGGTAGACGTTCAGGCCGACGATCCGTTTCTCCCCGGAGTCCACCTGCCTCTGGAAGCGGAACGCCGCATCGGCGATCTCCCGCTGCGGGTACCCCCTCTTGACGGCTTCCACCATCCCTCCCATCGCGTCGATCTTCCGGATGTACTTCATCGCCTTCTCTTCCATCTCCCCGGTCAACCGCTCCACGAAGAAGGAACCTCCCAGGGGGTCGATGGTGTTCGCCACGCCGGACTCTTCCGCGATGATCTGCTGCGTCCGCAGGGCGATGCGGGCCGACTGCTCCGTCGGCAAAGCCAGCGTCTCGTCCAGGGAGTTGGTGTGCAGGGACTGTGTGCCGCCCAAGACCCCCGACAGCGCCTGCAGCGCGACCCGAACGACGTTGTTCATCGGCTGCTGGGCCGTCAACGAGCATCCGGCGGTCTGCGTGTGGAAGCGGAGCTTCCACGAGTTCTCGTCCCGGGCCTGGAACCGGCCCCGCATGATGCGCGCCCACATCCGCCGCGCCGCGCGGTACTTGGCGATCTCCTCGAAG
Organism: Deltaproteobacteria bacterium; assembly: GCA_021802685.1. Lineage (GTDB taxonomy): Bacteria > Desulfobacterota > Deferrimicrobia > Deferrimicrobiales > Deferrimicrobiaceae > UBA2219. Next base: position 1,117 of record JAJZRM010000071.1, read on the forward strand.
AAATCGATATGCGCGTTGAAGAAGAAAGACAGCCGGGGAGCGAACCGGTCGACCGGGATGCCCGCGTCGATCCCGGCCTGCACATAAGCGATTCCGTCCGCGATGGTGAAGGCCAGCTCCTGCACCGCCGTCGACCCCGCCTCCCGGATGTGGTAGCCGCTGATGCTGATCGTGTTCCACTTCGGCACGCGCTCGGTGCAGTACGCGAGAATATCGGTGATGATCCGCATGGAGGGTTCGGGGGGAAAGACCCACGAGTGCTGCGCGATGTACTCCTTCAGGATGTCGTTCTGGATCGTCCCGCTGAGCCGGTCGAACGGGACCCCCTGCTTCTCCGCCGCGGCCAGGTACATGGCGAAGACCATCGCCGCGGGGCCGTTGATCGTCATCGACGTGGTGATCCGGTCGAGCGGGATCCCGCCGAAGAGGATTTCCATGTCTTTGAGGGAATCGACCGCCACGCCGCACATCCCGACCTCCCCCCGGGCGCGGGGGGAATCGGAGTCGTATCCCATGAGCGTCGGGAAATGAAACGCCGTGGATAGGCCGGTCTGCCCCTGGGAGAGCAGGAACCGGAAACGCGCGTTGGTGTCCTCGGCGGAACCGTACCCCGCGAACTGCCGCATCGTCCATGTCCGTCCCCGGTACATCGTGGCCTGCACGCCCCGGGTGTACGGAAACCGGCCGGGAAAACCGATGTCCTCTTCGTAGTCCAGGTCCGGCATCGCGTCCGGGGTGTAGAGCGGCTGTATCTCCTCGTCGGAGACCGTGGAGAACCGCTTCCCCCGCTCCGGGTTCGACTCGGCCCACTTCTTCCGGTCCGCCGCGACGGCTTCCATCTTTTTCCGGTCGTACATCCTAAGTGCTCCAGTTCATAAATACGGTAACGCATCGAGAGCGTCGATGCGCCGCATCCGGCAAGGCGCGCGACTGAGGCGTACTGTGAAGTACGGCGCAAGGAGCGCCCCTCTTTCGGACAAAGTACGTTTCCTGGGGTACCCCCGGAAGCCGAAACAACACGCCTTGCCCGGCGAGAGGGGCACAACTCCGCCGGGGGCGGCAGCGATGGCCATGGATGGCCGAGTGCCGCGGAGGGCATGGATGCCCGGGAGCGGCCGGCGCTCGAATGCTACCGTATTTATGAATTGGAGCACTTCCCCTCCGCCTACCGTTCGATGCCCAGGCGGGCCTCCACGCCCTCTCCATAGTAATGCTTGATCTCCCGCATTTCCGTGACCAGGTCCGCCGCCTCGATGATTTCCCGAGGCGCCCCGCGGCCGGTGAGGACCAGTTCCATCCCGTCGGGTTTCCCTTTCACGGCTTCCAGCACCTCCTTGACGGAGAGCAGGCCGAAGTCCATCGCGCAGTTGATTTCGTCCAGGACGACGATGTCCGCCCTCCTTTCCCGGATGGCGTCCGCCGCGAGGTTCCACCCTTGCCGGGCGAGGCGGACGTCCTCGGGATCGGGGTTCTTCCGGTCGACGAAGGTGTCCCGGCCCGACTGGAGGATCTCGACGTATGGGGAAAGCATGCGGACCCCCTCGAGCTCCCCGTAATCGATCCAGCCCTTCATGAACTGTACGATCAGGACCTTCAGGCCGTGGCCCGCGGCCCGGACCGCCAGCCCGAGGGAAGCGGTGGTTTTCCCCTTTCCGTCGCCGGTGTACACCTGGACGTACCCCCTCCCGAGGCGGCCCGGATGCATCGCGGCTTACCGCAACAGGGCCGAGGAGATCACCAGCCGCTGGATCTCCGAGGTCCCTTCGTAGATCTCCGTGATCTTCGCGTCGCGGAAATGCCGTTCCGCCGGGTATTCCCTGACGTACCCGTACCCGCCGTGGATCTGGATTCCCTTCACCCCGGCGCGCATCGCCGTCTCGGAGGCGCACAGCTTCGCCATCGCCGATTCCTTGGAATGGCGCATCTTGCGGTCCTTCATCCACGCCGCCCGCCAGGTCAGCAGCCGGGCCGCGTCGATCTCCGTCGCGATGTCGGCGAGCATCCACTGGATCGCCTGGAAGTCGCAGATCGGCTGTCCGAACTGCTTCCGGTCCTTCGAGTACGCCAACGCGTCTTCCAGCGACGCCCTCGCGATGCCGATCGCCTGCGCCGCGATCCCGATCCTCCCGCCGTCGAGGGTGTTCATCGCGATCTTGAAGCCGTCCCCTTCCCCCCCCAGGCGGTTTTTCGCCGGCACGCGGACATCCTCGAAGATGACCGAAGCGGTGGCCGACGCCTTGATCCCCATTTTCTTTTCGGGTTTCCCAAGCGAAATCCCCTTCGATTTCATGTCGGCGACGAACGCGGTGATCCCCTTGTGCGCCTTCGCCTTGTCGGTCATCGTGAACACCACGATGACGTCCGCGTTCGGGGCGTTCGTGATGAAGTTCTTCGTCCCGTTGACGACGTAGCAATCTCCGTCGCGCACCGCCGTGGTCTTCTGCGCCCCGGCGTCGGACCCGGCGCCCGGTTCGGTGAGGCCGAAACAGCCCAGATTTTTCCCGGACGCCAGCGGCGCGAGGAATTCCTTCCGGGTCTCCTCGGAACCGAACTTGAGGATCGGGTCGCAGACCAGGGAGTTGTTCACGGACATGATGACGCCCGTGGACGCGCACGCCCTGGAAATCTCCTCCATGGCGATGGCGTAGCACACGTTGTCCATGCCGGAACCTCCGTACTCCTCCGGTACGGCGACGCCCATGAATCCCAGTTCGGCCATCTGCCGGACCAGTTCCGCCGGGAACCGGCCCGTCTCGTCGAGTTCCGCCGCGACCGGAAGGACTTCCTTCTGCGCGAAGTTCCTCGCCGTTTCCTGGATCATTCTCTGCTCGTCGGTCAGGTCGAAGACCATCTCTTCATCTCCCCGTGAACGTCGGTTTTCGCTTTTCGAGGAACGCGGCGATCCCCTCGGTCCGGTCCGCGGTGGAAAACACCGCGGAGAAAAGGGATGCCTCGAGGGCGCACGCGTTCGAAAGGTCGAGGTCCAGCCCCCGGTTCATGGCCATCTTCGCCGCCCGCACGGCCGCCGGCCCCCTGGAAAGGATCCTGCCCGCCGTTTCCAGGGCGGCCGCCATCAGCTCCGCGGCGGGGAGCACGCGGTTCACCAGGCCGATTTCATGCGCCCGCTGCGCGGTGATCATTTCTCCCCCCAGGACGAGTTCCTTGGCGAGGTTGCGGCCCACGATCCGTGGAAGGCGCTGCGTGCCGCCGTACCCGGGGATGATGCCGAGGGTCACCTCGGGTTGGCCGAACTTCGCGGTGTCCGCCGCGAAGATGAGGTCGCACGCCATCGCCACCTCGCACCCGCCGCCCAGGGCGAAACCGTTGACCACGGCGATGACGGCCTGGGGCATCCGCTCGATGAACGAGAGGACTCCCTGACCGAGCAGGGCGAAATCGAGCGCCTGCATCGGCGTGAACCCCTTCATCTCGGAGAGGTCCGCCCCGGCGATAAACGCCTTTTCCCCCGCGCCGGTCAGGAGAACCGCGCCCACGTCCTCCCGGGCGGAGACCTCCTCGAGGGCCCCCTTCAACTCCATCACCGTGGCCGGATTCAGGGCGTTCAGGGATTTCGGGCGGTTGAACGTGATCGTCGCTATCCTTCCGGACACATCGACCAGGAGATTCACGTAATCCATCGCCGATTCCTCATTCCTTTCCGTAAGCGTGGAAACCGCGCCCGGCCTTCCTGCCCAGGTATCCCGCATCCACGTATTTCCTGAGGAGCGGGCACGGCCGGTACTTCGGGTCTCCCATCTCCCGGTGCAGGACGTTCAGGATTTCGAGCACGGTGTCGAGCCCGATCAGGTCCGCCAGCGCCAGGGGCCCCATCGGATGGTTCGCCCCCATCCTCATGATCGCGTCGATGTCCTCGGCTTTCCCCACGCCTTCCAGCAAGGCGAAAACCGCCTCGTTGATCATCGGCATCAGGATCCGGTTGGCGATGAATCCCGGGGAATCGTTCACCGGGACGGGTTCCTTCCCGAGCTTCCGGGCAAGTTCCATCGTCGCGTCGAACGTCTCCGGGGAGGTTTGGACCCCCCGAATGACCTCCACGAGCTTCATGAGCGGAGGGGGGTTCATGAAATGCATCCCGACGACCGCGCCGGGGCGCTTCGTGACGGCGGCGATCTTCGTGATGGAGATGGAGGAGGTGTTCGTCGCGAGGATCGCCCCGGGCGGGACGACCTCGTCGAGCCGCCGGAACAGGGAGAGTTTGATCTCCTCCTTTTCCGTCGCCGCCTCGATCGCGAAGTCGCAGGAGGAGAACTCCAGGATGTCCTTCGATGCGGTCAACCCGGCCAGCATCCGGTCCCTGTCCGCGGGCGCGATCTTCTCCTTGCGGACCAGGATGTCGAGACCTTTCCCGACCGACGCCCGGGCCCTCTCCAGGGTCTCTTCGCTTACGTCGTTCAGGATGACTTCGTAGCCGTTCATCAGGCAGACTTGGGCGATGCCGCTTCCCATCTGCCCGGCGCCCAGGACCGCGATCCTCGATATGTCCATTCCGGCCTCCTAGTGTACCGTCTCACAAATAGCTTGACGCACCGAGAGCGTCGATGCGCCGCGCCAGCGAGGCGCGCAAGTGAAGGCGTACTGGGAGAGTACGGCGAACTTGTGCAACGAAGCTGGAGCGGATGCAGCGGCGCTCGAATGCCAAGATATTTGTGAGACGGTGCACTAGCGTTTCACATCCTTTCGACGAGCATGGCGACCGCTTCCCCTCCTCCGATGCAGAGGGACGCGATTCCGTACCGTTCCCCGCGGTCGGACATGGCGTACAGGAGGGTGGTGAGGATCCGGGCGCCGGAGGCGCCGATGGGATGCCCCAGGGAAACCGCCCCTCCATTCACGTTGACCTTTTCCGGATCCAGGGAAAGGCTCCGGATGGCGGCCAGCGCGACGCAGGAAAAGGCCTCGTTGATCTCGAAGAGCCCGACCTTCTCCCGCGTGAATCCGGTGTTCTCCAGGAGTTTCCGGACCGCCTCGATCGGGGCGATCGTGAACCAGGCCGGTTCCAGCGACGCGGTGGCATATCCGACGATCCGCGCCAGCGGTTTCACCCCTTTCCGTTTCGCCGCGTCCGGGGACATCACGACCACCGCCGCCGCCCCGTCGTTGATCGTGGAGGCGTTCCCGGCGGTGACGGTGCCGTTTTTCTCGAAGGCGCCCTTCAACTCTGGGAGTTTTCCCACGTTCCCGCGCCCCGGCTCCTCGTCCACCAGGAACGGGACGGGATCCCCCTTTCGCCGGGGGACCGGCACGCCGACGATCTCTTTCTCGAACCTTCCGTTCCGGATCGCGTCCAGCGCCCGGGTGTAGGAGGAAGCGGCGTAGGCGTCCTGGTCGTTCCGGGAGATCTTCTGTTCCTTGGCCAGCATCTCCGCGCAGTTCCCCATGTGGAGGTCGTTATAGACGTCCCACAAACCGTCGACGATCATGTGGTCGTAAATCGTGTCGTTCCCGAGACGGTACCCGGTCCGCGCCTTCTTGAGAAGGAACGGCGCCTGGCTCATCGACTCCATCCCGCCGGCCACGACCACGTCGCACTCGGAGGTGGCGATCGATTGCGCCGCGAGCATCACGGCCTTCAGGCCGGATCCGCACATCTTGTTGATCGTCAGCGCTCCGGCGGACACCGGGATGCCGGCGTGGATCGCCGCCTGACGGGCGGGCGCCTGGCCCGTCCCGGCGGGAAGGACGTTCCCCATGATCACCTGCTCCACGTCCTCTTTACGGATCCCGCTGCGGGATACCGCCGCTTCGATGGCCGCAGCTCCCAGCCTCGGTGCGGGGATTTCCGCCAATCCGCCCATCAGGGACCCTATGGCGGTCCTTGCGGCCCCCGCGATCACGGCTTCTCTCATGGATGCCTCCCTTTCACATCGCCATTGTATCGTGGTTTTTCGAAGATCCTTCGGGCAAGGTGCAGGAGCGGGTCCCCTTTCATTTCCTCCGGCTCCGCGATCCGTACGCCCTCCCCGAGGATCCTTTTCACCAGGAGGGCGTGGGCTTCCGCGGGGAGATATCGTCCGGAGCGGTCCACGTTGCGGAAGTCGGTCCGTTCGATGAGACCGGGATCGGCCGCGCACCGTTCCGAAAGGAGCCGAAGGGCGGCATCCCGCTCGGCGAAGGTCCGGAGGGTTTTCCCGAGCGCCCCTTCCGTGCACGGCCTCCCGGAGGCCGATTCCGCCCATTCCGCCAGCGATTCGACCCGGTCGAGCGCCTCCTCCAATCCCGGGGGAGACGGGGCCGCCGAGCGGACCCATGCGTCGAGCCAGGGGCGCAGGGAGCGGAGCGCTTCGCCGGAAGAGGCGAAGACCGGGAGCATGCCGACGCAGGCGATGACTTCGGGGATGGGAAAACGCAACGGACAACCGACCGCTTTCCGGCCGGAGAGGACCTTCCACCGGCGGACCGCGGCGGCCGGGTCGGACACCGTTTCGGCGGCGAACCGGACCGCTTCCGCCGCGCGCGGATCGTTCATTTTGAAAGGGCTACTTTCCCGCGTGGATCACCACGAGGAGGATCGCCTCTTCCTCCCTTGCCGAGTGCACGTAGTGGGGGGTCGTCGAGTTGTAGTAGATGCAGTCCCCTTCCTTGAGCACGTCGGACAGGTTTCCGAGGTGGACCGCCACCTCCCCGGAGAGGACGTACAGGAACTCCTCCCCCGCGTGGACGCTCCGCGCGGTCGGGGGTTCCGACAGCGGCTGGAGCCGCAGCAGGAACGGCTCCATCTTCCGGCCCGCTTTCCCCGCGCCGAGGGATTCGTAGATGTACGGGGTTTTCCCCCCGTCCTTCAGCCCCACGCGGGAGACGGTGGTGCGGTCCTCTTTCCTGACGATGGAGAATTCGCGTTCCGGTTTCCCGCCGATGAAGGAGGAGACCGTCGTGTCGAACGCGTTGGCGATCTGCACGAGCATCCCGATGGACGGAGACACCATCCGGTTTTCGATCTGGGTCAGCAAGGCGGGCGAGATCCCCACCTTTTCCGCGAACTGCTGCGCCGTCAGCCCCTTCGACTCGCGGAACGCCCGGACATGTTCTCCCACCGGGACGTCGGTTTCGCCCCGCTCGTTTTCCGGTTCCCCCGACTCCTTCGCCACTTCGGACAGGATGTCGTCGATCGTCTCGTCACGCGTGAAATCCGGCAAGGGCGGCTCCCTCCTTCAGTGCGTTGACGTTCAGCGGAATGAACTTCTCGTATTTCTTCGAGATCACCTTCGGCAGGCAGTCGTTCAGCGTCTCGAGGCGCACGACGCCCGTGCGGGCGACGTACGCGCCCAGCGCGATCATCGAGGCCATCTGGCGGCTGCCGATCCTGTTCCGCGCGATGTCGTCGGCCGGGACCGGGAGCAGGCGCACGTCCTTCCGGTCCACCGCGCTCCCGTCCACGAGGGAGCTGTTGATGATGAGGTCCCCTCCCGGCGCGAGCATGGGGAGGAATTTCTCCAGAGAAGGCCCGTTCATGATGAGCAGGGACGCGGGCCGTCCGACGACCGGCGAGCCGATCTCCTCGTCGGAGACGATCACGGTGCAGTTCGCCGTCCCGCCGCGCATTTCCACGCCGTAGGAAGGGAAGCAGGTCACGTTCTTCCCCTCCGCCATCGCCGCGATGGCGAGCAGGTTCCCGATCATCAGGATCCCCTGGCCGCCGAACCCTGCCATGATGATGTCGCTCGTCATGCGAAGTCCGCCTGTTTCCGCTCCTTGTAGACGCCGAGCGGGAAATATTCCGCCATCTCCCCGAGGACCCGCTTCTGCGCGTCCAGGGGCTTCATTCCCCAGTTCGTGGGACAGGTGGAAAGCACCTCGACGATGGAGAACCCCATCCCGTTCAACTGCATTTCGAACGCCGTGCGGACGGCCTCCCTGGCCTTCCGGATGTGGGCCGGGGTGGAAACGGTGACGCGGGCGGAGTACGCCGTGCCCTCGAGGCCGGCCAGCATCTCGGCGATCCGGATCGGGTACCCTTCCGACCGGAAGTCGCGCCCGTACGGCGAGGTGGACGTTTTCTGGCCCAGCAGCGTCGTGGGCGCCATCTGACCGCCCGTCATGCCGTACGTCGTGTTGTTCACGAAGACCACCGAGATGTTTTCCCCGCGGTTCGCCGCGTGGACGATCTCGGCGGCGCCGATCGACGCCAGGTCGCCGTCGCCCTGGTACGTGTAGACGAACCGGTCGGGCAAGGCGCGCTTGATCCCCGTCGCCAGCGCGGGGGCGCGGCCGTGCGGCGCCTCGACGACGTCCATGTCCATGTAGTCGTACATCAGGACGGCGCATCCCACCGGGGCCACCCCGATCGTCTTTTCCCGCAACTCGAGCCGGTCGATGCATTCGGCGATGATCCGGTGGATCGTCCCGTGGTGGCATCCCGGGCAGTAGTGCAACCTGGCGTCGAGCAGGCTCCGGGGCCTGTCGAACACCTGTTTCGTGAAGGACGTCTTGACCTGGGACTTCATCCGTTCCTCCCCGCGAGAGCGCGTAATCGATCGAGGATCTCTTCGGGGGTCGGGATCGCGCACGGTTTCCCGAGGAAGCGGATCTTTTCGTGGTGCGGCGTGCTTCGCCGCACGTCCTCCACCATCTGGCCGGCGTTCATCTCGACGACCAGCAGGACGTCCACCGCGCGGGCGAATTCGGCGACTTCCTTTTCCGGGAACGGAAACAGCGTGATCGGGCGCAGCATCCCCGCGGCGATCCCCTCCTTGCGGGCCCACTGGATCGCCGTTTTGCAAACGCGGGCCGCCGTCCCGAAGGCGACGATCCCGATCTTCGCGCCGTCCCTCAGGTACGCCTCCGAGCGCACCTCGTCCTTCACGATCCGCTGGCGCTTTTCATGCAATTTCCAGTTATGGGCCTCGATGGCGCCGTCCTTCAGGAACATGGATTTCACGAACCGGCGTTCCCGGCCCGCGCAGCCGGTCAAGGCCCACGGTTTCTCCGAAGGGGCCGCGGATACGTAAGGGACCGGTTCGAACGGCTCCTTCATCTGCCCGATGATCGCGTCTCCCAGGATCATGGCGGGG
>JAJZRM010000072.1 GCA_021802685.1 Deltaproteobacteria bacterium
CAGAAGTGCGGCGAAGCCAACCCGCACGGCGCGGCGTACTGCTACCTCTGCCAGGAACCTTTCGCCCCGGCACGGGAGACCGGCGTCCAGGCCCTCGTCGGCAACGGCGGCGCCCCCTCCGGGCCGTCCTTGCGGCCCATCCCGATGCTCCTGTTCACCGACGCGGAACGGCACAACGTCCGGATGTCGATGGTCCTCTTCACGTTGCTCTTCGCCGTTTTCTTCCTCCTGGGAGCCGTCATCGGCGGATCGTACGGCGATATCGGGAAGGGGATCGCGCTCGCCGCGATCCTGTACGCCATCCTCGGCGGCGCCGCGTACTTCAGCGGGTCCGACATCGTCCTGTCGGTCCACGACGCGTCGGCGGCCGACCCGGAAAAGCATCGGCAGCTCCTCAACGTGGTCGACGAGATGCGGATCGCCGCCGGCCTCCCCATGCCGAAGGTCTACGTGATGCCGTCCGCCGGAATGAACGCCTTCGCCGCGGGGAGGAGGCCGGAGGAGGCGCGCGTCGCGGTCACGCAGGGACTTCTCGACCGGCTCGACCGCGAGGAGCTGCAGGGGGTGGTCGCCCACGAACTGGCGCACGTCAAGAGCCGGGACACGCTCTACAACATCTGCGCCGCCGTCCTGGTCGGCGCCATCGCCCTGCTGTCCGACATGTTCCTGCGCGGGACCTTCTTCGGACACCGGGCGCGCTCGTCCGGCGGAGGAAAGAGCGGAGGAGGGCGCGGCAACATCGCGTTCCTCGTCCTGGGGATCCTTCTCGCCCTCCTCGCGCCGCTGGCGGCGAAGATCCTCCAGATGAGCATCTCCCGGCAGCGGGAGTACCATGCCGACGCCGCGGCGGCGGGTTTCACGCGCAACCCGCTGGGACTTTCGTCCGCCCTCTCGAAGATCGCCGCGGGAGGAAGCCATGTCCCCGGCGAAAACCGGGGCACGCAGCACCTGTTCATCGTCAACCCGTTGAAGGATTTCGGCCTGAACGCGTCGGCCCTGATGTCGACGCATCCCCCCACGGAACTCCGCATCCAACGCTTGAACGCGATGGCGGGATTCGGCGGGTCCGCCTGACGCCCATGGAGGTTCTGAAAATGCCCAGGATCGTGACGATTTTCGGGAAAGACACCTGACCGTACACGTCCGACGCTCGTAGGGACTACGAGAAGGAAGGAGCGCAGGTGGTGTACCGGAACGTGTTGAAGGACCCGGCGGCGATGCGGGAAATGCTGGCGGCGACCGGGGGCCGCCGCGACGTCCCCGTCATGGTGGAAGGCGGCAAGGCGACGGTCGGGTACGGCGGGAGCTGAAGCGTCTGACGGATCGGCCGGTGGCCGATCGTCGCGGGAATGTGGTAGAAGGTAATCATCAAACGTCGGAGGGCGTCATCCATGCAATTCAACGAAGAGGCGTTGAAATTCCTGAACCTCGGGATCTCGGCCGAGATTTCCGCGTACGTCTTCTACAAGCACGCGGCCGCCGTCCTGCAGGACAAGGCCCTGAAGGAAACGATCCTCAAGATCGCCGGCGACGAGAAGGAGCACTTCCTGTCGCTCGAAGACGTCTACGACCGAAACGTCCGGTCCGAGATGTGGGCTCCCTACAAGGACATCCTGAACAAGCCGGGGCTGCCGGACATCGACGAGTTGATCCAGGACACGCACAAGGAGCTGCTCGCGAAGATCCGGAAGATCGCCACGAAGCGGGATGTACTCGAGATGGGGCTGTCGCTCGAAAAGGAAGCGTTCGAACTGTACAGCAACGCCTCCGCGAAAGCGAGCCACCCGGAGGTCCGGAAGGTGTTCGATTTCCTGGTCGGCTTCGAGCGAAGCCACGTGGAGCTGTTCGAGATGGAGCTGGCGGCGCTCTGACCGGCGCGATGCGCTTCCGACGGGGGGCACTCCCGCGCCTGCGGAAGTGCCCCCGCGGGTATCTCCGTCAGAACTTGTACCCCACGTCCAGGCCGGCGAGCCAGGCGTCTCCCGTCCAGGTGCCGTTAAAGCCCGTCAACGTGGCGTTGTTCTGGTTATTGACCGTCCGGTCGAACTTGTCGATGTACATGAACGCCCCGTCGATCGTCCACGGGCCGATCTTGTACCCCGCGCCGACCATGTAGTTGATCCGGTCGGCGTCGGGCAGCTCGGGTCCCATGGTGTCCGCCGGCACGGGGGTCGGATCATAGACGAACCCCGCCCGCAGGGCGAACGGGTCGGTGACCCGGTACTCCGCGCCGAGCCGGAGCGCGATGACATCCTCCCAGTTCTTCTGCGCGTTGGAGCTCACGAGCACCGGCGGCCTCTGGTCCTGGATGGTGATCGGGAGGCTGCGGTAGCTGTGCCAGAACGTCCAATCCGCGTCGGCCTCGACCGTCAGCCGGCCCACCGTGTACGCCGCTCCGATCGCGAAGGTCGCGGGGAGGTTGATCTTGGCGCTGCCCTTCGTGGGGAAGGAGGTGGCGCCGCCGAAAAACGCCTGCGACACGGACGCCCCGCCGAGCCCGGCGACCCCCGTGGTGTTGATGCCGGTGAGGTCCACGTCCCCGTCCTTGATCTCGAGGTGGAACGGGCTGCGGTACGATGCGCCGATCCGCAGGTTCTCCGTGACCTTCAGGAGCACGCCGAAGTTGTACCCCCAGGCGTCCCCGGTGCCTTCCAGCTCCAGGTTGTACAGGTTCCCGCCTAAAAGCGGCGACCAGGGCGTCTTCGCCAGCTTCGCCCTCCCGTACATGTAATCGATGCCGAATCCGACGGACATCGCCTCGTTGACCTTGAACGCGATCGTCGGGTTCACCACGATCGTCTGGAGGTCGATCTTGGTGATCTGGTTGCGGAAGATGCTGGTGTTCTTGTTTTCATACTCCTGCCCGAGACCGAACGGCGCGAAGATGCCGACCCCGTAGGAGAACCCGCTGCCGGAGGTTCTGGTGACATAGGCGTTGGGAATGTAGAAGTTCAGGGTTTTCTGCGTTTCGTTCTTCTGCGTGGTGAACCCGGCGGCGGCATCGTCCACCGGGGTGGTCCCCGTGAACTCCCCGCCGTTTTCCCGGACGTACGTCACGCCGACCATGACATTGGTCCCCTTCAACTGGGTCAATCCCGCCGGGTTGAAGTAGATGGCGGACGGATCGTCCGCCTGTGCGGTGAAGGCGAACCCCATCCCCATCGCCTTGACCCCCGCCTCCGGCAACCGGAATCCCGCCGCGAACGACGTGCCCGCCATCAACGTCAGAACAAGAAACGCCAACAACGGTTTCCATCCCCTCATTCGTTCCTCCTTGGCAAGGCATAGTTGCCCCGGATGTAATCGCGTGCGCATAACATACCGGTTCGGGAACGCTTACGCAACGGATTTAAATATCCATCTGACCGAATACCGGGCGGTTTCCCCGGGAGCCAGGGAAACGGGGAAAAGGACCTTCAGGCAGATTCCCTGGTGGATCCGCTCCGCGCCCGCTTCGGAAAGAGACGCTGTTTGCACCGGGCACCGGAGCACCGCGCAATCCCGGTCGAGGACGCACTCCGCCGCCACGTTCCGCCAGCCGTCGACGACGCGAAACCGCCGAACCCCGCGCGCCACGCCGGAGGAGGACAGCGCCTTCGCATCCCCCACCCCCTCGTAATACCGGTCCGGCCCCTCGCCGGACAGCAGGTTCAGGTTCCATTCCGAACAGAGGGTCCCCGAAACGGGCGGCCCGCCCCGGTGAACCAGCCGGTACGCCGCCTCGAACCCTTCCGTCCATCCGCGCAGGGCCAGCGACTTCGCAAGGAGCAGATCGATCCCCTCCGCCCGCAGCGGGAGCGTGAACGTCGCGGCGAGGCGCGGCCCCCGGCGGGCGCAGGCGACGGCGGCGCACCCTCCCGCCGTCACACACCGCGGAGGCGCTCCCGCGAGGATCGCCTCCGGGGCGTCCCCCTCCCCGTGGAACGCCTCGCGGAAGGAGGCGCGCTGCCAAGGGTCGGTTCCCAGGGCGTCGAGGACCGACGGGTCCTTCAGCACCAGCACGTCGTGGATGCTCGTGGACCCGTCGAACGCTCCCCCCGCGCGGCGGAACCTCTCGTGGTAACCCTCCGGGCGCCGCGTCAGCACATGGCCCAGCGCCACGCCTCTCCCCGGCAGGGAGATTTCCGTCACCGCCCCGCCGTCGTGGGCATGGGCGAGGAGGGTCATCCCCGCGGTTTTCAGCAGCAGTTCCGTCCCTCCGTCGCAGTCGATATCTCCCTGCGCGACCTCGGTCCATCCCTTCCTCCCCCCGTGCAGGACGGCGTCCGCCGCCGCCTCCGCCCGAAGGAGGTTCGTGTAGGCCGCCTCGCGCAGGTGGTTGAGGTACAGCCCCCCGAAGACGCCGTGCCAGTACACGTCGTTGCCCTGGGCCCGGTAGAGGAAATCCCGGGCGGCTCGGCCCCGGGAGGGGCTCTCCCGCGCCGCCGCCTCGACGCTTCCGCTCACGTGGAGCATCCGCTTGTGCAGCTGGTTCGCCTCGTCGTACTTCCGCAGGAAGTTCCGGTAGTGCCCCCCCTGGACGAACGGCTTGATCCCGGCCATTCCCCCCGAGCGGATTTCGCGCAGCAGATCGGCGAACCGGGCGGCGCGGCCCGGCGGCAGCGTCCATTCTCCCATCTCGACGTAGGAACAGGCGGGAAGATAGACCGTGCCGCGCGGCGGCGCGGCGGCGGCGTACTCCCCGAAGGTCATCGTCGTGAACCGGTCCGCCCGGGAGGCGATCCCCTCGAAGAAGCGCCGGAGCCACCCTTCCTCGTACACGCTCCTGCGGGTTCCGGGCCAGACGCCGAACTTCTCGCCGTCGTCGGCGAAGATCGCGGCGGGATACGGGACGTCCCGGGAGGTCATCCGCTCGATCTCCCCCAGCGCCTCGTCCACACTCCCGAAGGGGATGAGGTACCGCAGCCGTTCGCTGCCGGGGAAAACGCGGACGGCCGCGCCGTTGTATTCCGTGAGGTAGATCCCGTCCAGCTCCTCCGGGGAAAGGCCCGCGCGGACGAAGTGGTAGTCGTCCAGGGGGAGGTACTTCACCCCCGCCGCCGACAAGGTCGCGGGAAGGTCGGGCTCCCACACCCGCTCCGCGAGCCAGATCCCTTCCGGCGCCTTCCCGAACCGGCGCGCCAGGAACCCGGAGAGCTCCCGGATCTGCCCCCGCCGGTCCCGCTCCGGCAGCAGCGCCAGCACCGGCTCGTACATCCCGCCGCCCAGGACCTCGAGCTGGCCGCGGGAAACGAGGCCGCGCAGGAGCGAGGACGTCCCGGGCGCCCGTTCCTCGAGCCACTGGAGCAGCCCCCCCGAGAAGTGGACCGTCGCCCGGATCGAAGGGAAGTCCGCGAGCGTCTCGAGGAACGGCAGGTACGCGTCGCGCGTCGCGTTCTCGAAAACGGAATCGAAGTTGCCGACCGGCTGGTGGTTGTGGAAACAGAGGAGGAGGACGCGGCGGTTCGCCGCGGACGGGGTGCCGGTCAACGTTCGCCGTCCCCTTCCTGCGCGAACTCGGTCAACACGCCGAAGGTGGACTTCGGGTGCAGGAACCCGATCCGCATGCCGTGGATCCCCGTCCGGGGCGCCTCGTCGATGAGGCGGACGCCTTTCTCCCGGGCGCGCGAAAGCGCCTCCGCGGCGTCGTCCACCTGGAAGCAGATGTGATGGATCCCTTCGCCGTTCCTCTGGAGGAACTTCCCCACCGGGCCGTCGGGCGCGGTCGACTCGATCACCTCGATGCGGCTTTCGCCGACCCGGAAGACGGCGGCGCGGATCTTCTGCTCCGCCACCTCCTCGGTCGAAACGTGCTCCAGCCCCAGGACGTCCCGGAAAAAGGGGACGGCGTCCCGAAGGTTGTTCACCGCGATGCCGATGTGCTGGATCTTCCGGATCACCGATCGGACCTCCTTGCTCGCTTTATTTAAGGACTGTATCTTGACGATGAAGGGGAACGGCGACCGGCAGGCGATCAGGCATCCCTCAGATCCAAGCCATCCAGGCGGACCTCGACGAAAGGTCCGAACAAGCGATCCCTCGGAAGGATCCGAAATATCAGTTCTCCCCCGCGATGCGCGCCAGCGCGCCTTCCGCCCCGGCGACCAGCTCGTCGAGAATCTCCCGCACGGGCTGGACTCTCTTGACGAAGGCCACGCTCTGGCCCGCCATCAGCGATCCGTGCTCCACGTCCCCTTCCACCACCGCGCGCCGCAGCGCTCCGATCCAGAACTCCTCGAGCCGGACCATGGCGTCCTCGCGCGTGATCTCCCCCGACTTCAACTGGTTCAGCAGCGTCAGCTGCAGGCGGTTGAAGTCCCTGGTCCCCTCGTTGACGATCGCCCGGACGGGGATCGCCGGGAGGGAGGGATCGAACTGGGAAGTGGGCATGGCGTCGCGCGCGGCCGCCCGGATGAACGCCTCCTTGAACCGGGGGTGGGCGACGCACTCCTCGGCGGCGACGAACCGCGTCCCCAACTGCACTCCCGCGGCCCCCAGAGACAGGTACTGCGCGATGATTTCGCCGGTCCCGATCCCCCCCGCGACGAAGACGGGGACTTCCCGGATGTTCAAAAGGAATTCCTGTGCGAGCACCGAAGTCGCGACGGGTCCGACATGCCCCCCCGCCTCGTTCCCCTCGATCACCAGGGCGTCGATCCCCTGCTTGATCAGCCGCTTCGCGAGCGACAGGACCGGGGCGAAGCAGATCACCCTCGATCCGGCGGCCTTCACCTCGGCGATATCCTTCCCCGACGGGATGGTCCCCGCGAAGAAAACGTACGGGCATTTCTCCCGGATCACCACCTCGATGTGCTGCTTGAACGCGGGCGCGACCGTGATGAGGTTGACTCCGAAGGGGTTCTTCGTCTTTTCGCGGGTGTCGGAGATCTCCTTGGCGAGGAGTTCCGCGGGCATGTTTCCTCCCGCGAGGACCCCGAACCCACCCTCGTTGGAGATCGCCGCCACGAGGGTGGATTCGGAAACCCATGTCATGGCCCCGCACATGATCGCGTAGCGGGTCCCGAGGAAATCGGTCCCACGCTTCCACGCCTTCGGCAGGTGCTTCAATTCCATAAGCATCACTCCGGGCCGGCAGGTTGGTAAACCAATACTATATATCATACGACCGAGGGAAATTCCCCCCTTCCGGGACGAGACGCCCTCTTCCCGGTATCTGGTATATTGTTGATCGCCATGGTCCGACAGAGCGAAATGTTCGACATCACCGTCATCGGCGCCGGACCCGTGGGGCTGTACGCAACGTATTACGCCGGGCTGCGGGAGTGCCGGACGAAGCTGATCGAGACGTACCCGCAGGTCGGGGGCCGGCTGATCTCCATGTACCCGGAAAAGGAGATCTTCGACGTCGCCGGCCACCGCATGATCGTCGCCGCGGAGCTCGTCCGGGAGCTTGCCGGGCAGGCGATGCAATACCGGCCGACGGTCGTCCTCAACGAACGGGTCACCGGTCTGAAAATCCTGGGCGAACGAATCATCGAGCTCGTCACTTCCGCTGGGTCCCATTATACGCAGACCGCCATCGTCGCCGCCGGTTGCGGGGCCTTCGTCCCGAGGAAGCTGGACATCCCCAACCTGATCGATTTCGAGGGGCACGGGATCTTCTACTACCTCAGTTCGTTCGAGCCGCTGCGGGGAAAGAAGGTCCTGGTCGTGGGCGGAGGAAACAGCGCGGTGGACTGGGCGCTTTCGCTGGACGGGATCGCGTCCGAGGTCACCCTCTGTCACAGGATGTACCGGTGGCAGGCCCACGAGGCCATGGTGCATCGGCTCCTTTCCTCGAACATCCGCGTGAAATACCCGTACTACACGTTGAAGGAGGTTCTCGGAGAGGACCGGGTGACCGGGGCGGTCATCTGGAACGAGCGCAGCGGACTGGAGGAGGCGATCGAGGTGGACGCGATCGTGCTCTCCATCGGGATGCTGACGAACATGGAGCCGTTCCGGGAATGGGGCCTGAAAATCGTGGGCAGCGGGATCGCCGTCGCCCCCGACATGTCCACCAACCTTCCGGGCGTGTACGCGGCCGGAGACATCGTGACGTACCCCGGCAAGGTGCTCCTCATCACCGCGGGCTCCGGCGAGGCGGCCACCGCGGTCAACACCGCCAAGGAATACATCATCTCGGGCGACCTCGGGCGGTAACAGCGCAAGAAGGGTCCCCCCTCGCACGAGACCCTCCCCGTTCGGGGACGCCTCGTTCGCCATCCACGGCTCACCTCGGCTGCGGGTTTTCCTCGCGCTCCCGGCCTCCGTGCATGCAGCCTTATCCCTGACGGGCAGGGAGGTCCTAATGCCGAGGCGGGCATGGATGCCCCCGGGTTCCGATGCCTCGGCCTCAGGGGAGGTCTCGAGCTCGGTGCCCTTCTTGCGCCGCCGTTGCCTATCTTTTTCGGGTTGCGGAACGGAAACGCAGGCCGGTACCGCGGCGTCTGCGAGCGAGTTTGGATGCTGGAAGAAGTGGGCGGGTCAGCGCTTCGTACCGTTCAAAGAGGAAGGCGACACGTTCCATCTCCGAGGCGAAGGTTGTCTTTCCGTACGCTTTGTCCACCGCCTTGTCGAGGGCGCCATGGGCTCTTGCGAGTTCGGGGGGCATCGTGACTGGATCGTACAGATCGGCAAGGGTGCTTCCAGGGAACTTCGTCCGAGCTCCAAGTACCTCCTGTGCGGCCGCCTCAATCACCTTGCGTTGCGCTTCCGTCGGCTCTGGCCACGGAAAATTGTTGTAGACCAGGGTGTTGGAGTACCGGTAATCACTTTTTATACGACCGCAGACATGCCGCACCCATGCCATGTGCATGAGCGACGTTATAATGCCGAAATGATAAATCGTAGCGTTTGGAACACAAGAACTTGAGTTGGCAACGATGGAATTTTTGTCGAAGAAGCCGAATGGGATATAGACTCGGGTTTCCGATGTATGAAGCGGAATCAACAAGTAATCGGAGTTGGGTTGCCTGTCTTCCGTGAATAACGTTGGATAGCGAGACCATTCAACGGTCGATTCCTTCTTACTTAATAAACGAAATGACTTTACCGCTTCAACACGCCTAACTATTTCTGGCATCCGTTTCAGTTCAGCGGGATTAATACATTTCAGCCAAAGGCACCATCTATTCGTTCCGTTAATAAATTCTTCGGCGCTAAGAAACGCCTTAACCCAATCCGATGCCTCCGGTTCGACGGCCAGTAACTTGTTTTTCTCATCATCGGACAACAGCAGATGTCCACCATCTGCAGGTTTACTCCCGTAACACATCTCAGGCACCGAGCAAAGTGGCTTCCTTCTATTATCGAGGAAGACATCGGGAGCGACCACAAGGTAAGGATTGATCCGCTTGACAACCAAGGCGTGGGGTTCCGATTCGGGTGTTTCGTAGTCAAAGAGGATTCTTTCGGCAGGTATTTCCAAACCGAACCCGACGATCACGCAATGGACCGCGGCTTTTCCTCGCGCCTCGCTGCTCCACCTGAAGGTGCGGTGCGCGAAATGAATATCGACCTTGTGCCGGTTGATGAGTTCCCGCCAGAGGACGGCGACCTGCTCCCCCTGGCAGATCGAATTCGTCGAAACGAAAGCCGTCCGAATGCGGGAGTTGGCAGCCATATATCGTGCCGCCTTTGCGTACCATGCAGATACGTAATCGAGTACTCCCGCCCCCGCCACACCGTCGAAGATCGCCTTCATCTCCGCTTTCTGCAGCGTACTCTGATGTTGCTTTCCCACAAACGGCGGATTGCCAAGTATGAACGATAGATCCTTCGGATCGATGACGGACGACCAATCGATTCGGAGGGCGTTTCCCTTCTCCGGACCGTAGGTGATGTTCGGAGAAGTCCGAAGCGGGAGCCGGTGGTAGTAGCTCCCGAACTCCTCGGAGATTCGCAGGTTCATCTGGTGGTCGGTCATCCAGAGTGCAACCTGTGCGATCTGGGCCGGAAACTCCTCGATCTCGATCCCATAAAATCTATCGACGTCGAGCCATACGATGCGGGAGATGTCGAGCACCCGACTCCCGCGGTCCCTGTATAGTTCCCGAAGATGTCG
>JAJZRM010000073.1 GCA_021802685.1 Deltaproteobacteria bacterium
TCTCGCTCTGCATCAGCTGGTCCTGCGTTGTCCGGACGGTGTCGAGCGCGCCCTGAAGCGACTCGTAGAGGGAGGCGTTCTCCATCGCCAGGCACGCGTTGGACGCGAACGTGGTGAGCACCTGGATATCCTCCTCCGTCAGGTCGCAGTCGCGGAACATGTTGTCGACGTAGATCGCGCCGCGGGCCTCCCCCTTGATCATGAGCGGGACGGCCGCGAAGTTGGACGGGTGGCTCCCGCAGAACCCCACGCAGAAATCGGATACCTCCCTCCCCGCCGGCAGGGGGCACGGGTTCTCGGCGCGGATCGGCCGCTTCTCCAGCACCGCCCGTCCCACCAGGCAACCGGTTTCGGACAGGGGGATCCGCAGCTTCCCGACCTCCGGCCACAGCAGCTTGCGGGCCCGTTCGTCCGCCTCCACCGAATCGCCCTCCAGGTGCTCCCGGGGAAGGCGTTCGAACCACCGGGCCTCCTTCCGGTCCCGGGGACCCATCGCCATGCGGCCCACCAGGGAGCCGCCGTCCCCGGAAAGGAGAAACAGGACCGCGCGGCTGAATTCCAGCCCCCCCGACGAGACGAGGGAGAACAGCATGGCCTGCAGCAGCCGTTCCGTCTTCACGGTGGACATCAACACGCGGGCGACGTCGTTCAACGCCGAGATCCGCCGCACCTTGTCCTGGTTCTCCCGCGCCAGCCGCCGCGCCTTCTCGAACATCGTCGCATGCTCGATCATGTTCGCCAGCTGGGAGCACACGGTCTGCATCAGGTGCACCACCTCCATGTCGAAATGCAGCCGGGGGGAGGTGGAGTAGTAGCTGATGACCCCCAGCGCCCGCTCCTTGGAGACGATGGGCAGCCCCAGGAAGGAGGTGACGCCGTGCCGGGCGAGGGCTTCGTGGAGCGGGGAATCCTCCGGGCCGTTGATGAGCAGCGGACGCCTCTGCTGGAAGACCTGCAGGGCCAGTTTCTTGCCCAGGCCCCGCGCCTCCCGGCGGAACCGGACGCGCCCGTACCCCTCGTCCACCATCACCCGGAGGCCGCCGCGCCCCTCCGGCGAGAGCCGCACCGAGCATCCCTCGGCCGACAGGAGCCGGGTCGTGGTCTTGGAAACGTACCCGAGGACGTCCTTCACCTCGAACGTGGAGATGATCGCGCGGCCGATTTCGTTCAGCGTGATCAGCTCGGATACGCGCTTGCGGGCGTCGTGGTACAGGCGGCTGTTACGGATCGCCCCCGCCATCTCCGTTGCCACGGCGTGGAAGAACGCCCGATCCTCCTCGGAGTACCGCGCGGGCCGCAGCGAAGAGACGTTCATGACGCCGTAGAGGTAGATGTCGTCCATCACGGGGACGGAGAGGATCGAGGTGAAGTCGCGCAGCTCCCGGGAGACCGTCGGCACGGGGGGGGTCGCCTTCACGTCGGGGAAGAAGACCTGCGAACGCCGGTACGCCGCCTTCCCCGCCGCCCCTTCCCCCGGCCGGACCACGAAATCCAGTTTCGTGCACTCCTCGATACCGAGGCTGGAGGAGACCCAGGGGACCAGGTCCTCCCCGCGCGGCTCCCTGCGGTAGACGCAGATGCAGTCGATCCGGCCGTCGCGGCAAAGGATGTCGCAGATCGATTTCAGCCGGTTCTCGACCTGGACGTTCGAGTTGGAGATCTCGACGACCCGCGAGAGGAGGGAAAAGAACCGCTTGTCCACGTTCTCGGACATGGGGGGACTACCCTTTCCGTCCCCGTTTCCGGAGCGCCTTCTCGTAGAGGCCGACGTACTGGCGGGCCGACGCCTCCCAGGAGAAGTCCTTCTCCATCCCCCGGCGTACGATGCCCTCCCAGCGCGGGCGGTCCGCGAACGCGTCGAGCGCGCGGGAAACCGCATCCTTCAGCCCTTCCGCGTCGTACTCGTGGAAGGCGAACCCGGTCCCTTCGCCGGGGTTCCCGTCGTCGTCCACCACCGTGTCGGCAAGCCCCCCCGTGTTGCGGACGATGGGGACGGTGCCGTATTTCAGGCTGTAGATCTGGTTCAGGCCGCACGGCTCGTAGCGGGACGGCATCAGGTAGGCGTCCGCGCCGGCCTCGATCTTGTGCGCCAGGACGTCGTCGTACGCCACCCGGATGGCGATCCGGTCGGGGTATTTTTCTCCGAGCGCCACGATCGCATCCTCGTACTTCCGCTCCCCCGCCCCGAGGATCACCAGGCGCAGGGGCCGTCCGGCCAGCCAATCCCCGGCCTGTTCGAGGAGGTCGAATCCCTTCTGCCCGGTCATTCGGCCGATGATGCCCACGACCGGCCCTTCCCCTTTGGTAAGGCCGAATTCACCGAGGAGTTCCCGCCGGCACGCATTCTTCCCCGAGAGGTCGGCGGCGGAGTAGTTCGCCGCGATCCACCGGTCGGTGGCGGGATTCCATTCGTCGTAGTCGATGCCGTTGACGATCCCGTAGAGGTCTTCCCGGCGTTCGTACAGCACTCCCTCGAGCCCGTACCCGTACTCCTCCCTCTGGATCTCCCGGCTGTAGGTCGCGGAAACCGTGGAGAGGATGTCCGCGAACACCAGCCCTCCCTTCATCAGGTTGATCTTCCCGTAGAACTCGAGCCCCTGCGGAGTGAACAGGTCCCACCCCAGGCCGGTCATCGGAAGCTCGTGGTTCCAGAACAGCCCCTGGTACCCGAGATTGTGGACGGTGTAGACGGACCCGAGGGACTGGAACGGCTCGTGGCCCGCGTAGAGCGTTTTCAGGTACACGGGGATCAGGGCCGTCTGCCAGTCGTTGCAATGGACGACGTCGTACCGGCGTCCGGACCGGAGGATCCACTCCATGACACCGCGGCAGAAGAAGGCGAACCGCTCGCAGTTGTCGACGTAGTCGCCGTCCCGCGTGCCGTAGAGGAACTCCCGGTCGAAATACCGGTCGTTGGCGACGAGGAAGGCGTGGGCGCCGGCCTCCGCCTTCGCCTCCTCCACGGAGCCCGTTTCCTCCTGGTGGCCGATGGGGACGCGGATCGCCTGCCCGGGCCCCGAAAGGGGGAACCGCACCCTGTCGACGGACCGGTAAAACGGCAGGATGCAGTCCGCCTCCACGCCGATGCGGCGCAACGCCTTGGGCAGCGCGCCGGCGACGTCGGCAAGCCCCCCCGTCTTCGCGAACGGAACCGCCTCGGAAGACGCGACGAGGACCTTCATCGCCCGGTCCTCCGCCTCATTCCGGCAGTTCCCGCATGAACTTCGCGGACTCCTCGGGAGGGGTGGGATTGATGTAGAACCCCGACCCCCACTCGAAACCGGCCACCTTCGTCAATTTCGGCATGATCTCCACGTGCCAGTGGAAAAATTCCACCGCCCCTTCCTGGAAGGGGGCGCTGTGGATGATGAAGTTGAACGGCGGGTTTTCGAGGGCGAGGTTCAGCCGCCGCAGCGTCCGGCGGAAGACGGCGGCCAGCGCCTTCGCCTGGGGCTCCTCGATCATCTCGTAGGCGCACTGGTGGCGCTTCGGAACGATCCAGGTCTCGAAGGGGAACCGGGGGGCGTACGGCGCGAAGGCCAGGAACTCCCCGGTTTCCTCGACGATGCGGCTTTTCTGTTCCATTTCCTGGACGACGATGTCGCAGAAAAGGCACCGGTCCCGGAACCGGTAATACTCCTTGCACCCGTTCATCTCCTCCATCACCCGCTTGGGAACGACGGGGAGGGCGATGAGCTGGGAGTGGCTGTGCGAGAGGGACGCGCCCGCGGCCGCCCCGTGGTTCTTGAAGATGATGACGGATTTGAAACGCCGGTCCCTCTTCAGGTCGAGAAGGCGTTCCCGGAACGCCCAGAGCACGTCCTGGAACCGTTTCTCCGGAAGGTCGAACAGGTCGACGTCGTGGTTCTCCGTCTCGATGACGACCTCGTGGGCCCCGATGCCGTTCATCCGGTCGTAGATCCCGTCGGCCGCCTTCCCCAACTCCCCCTCGATGCGCAACGCCGGGAACTTGTTCGATACCACCCGCAGCGTCCAGTTCGAGTCGTTGGAATTCCCGCCGTCGCGGTAGGCGAGGATCTCGGGAGGGGTCATCCGTTCGCTCCCGGGGCACAAGGGGCAGACGCCCGCCCGCCGCGTCGTGGGCTCCCTGGCGAATTCCTGGGGCCGCTTGGCGCGTTCCGTGGAAATGATGACCCATCGGCCCACGATCGGGTCTTTGCGCAACTCCGTCATATGACCTCCGAATGCCGCCGGGCGGGTGGGTGGGACCGGGAGGGCACTACTTGACTTCTTCCTCCTCTTCGACGGTCTTGCAATCGATGCACAGGGAGGTGACCGGCCTGGCGATCAGCCGTTTTTCCTCGATCGCCCCCCCGCACCCCTCGCAGACCCCGAAGGTGCCTTTCTCGATCCGCTTGACGGCTTCCTTGATCTTGGCGACGAGCTTGCGGTCCCGATCGCGGAGGCGCAGGGTGAAGTTGCGGTTCGACTCGAGGAGGGCCCGGTCGGTCGGGTCCGGAAAATTCTCTTCTCCGATCGTCGTCATGTCCACGACCGTCCGCTCCGCCTCCGCCATCATTTCATCCAATTGCCGTTGCAGTTCCAAACGGCACTTTTCGATGACGCTGCGGTCCATCGCGCGAAACCCCCGGAGGAACGCATATTAATCTTCATACGTTAGCGCGTTTCCCCCGGGGTGTAAAGGCGCGCGGCATCCCGTCAGATGGCCAGATCCACCCCGAGGAGAAAGTTGATCCCGGGAGACGGGAACCCCTTCCGCTCCTCGTACCGCCGGTCCAGCAGGTTCTGCACCTTTCCTTGCAGGGAGATCTCCTGGACCTCGGGCGACCCCGTCTTCCAACGGTACCTCGCGGAGACGTCCAGCCTCGCGTACCCCGGACGCCGGATGTCGCCGCCGTTCGGCGGCGCGTCGAGCTGGTCGCTTTCGATGCGCCAGTCCGCCCGGCAGGTGAGGGCATGCGCCGGGGCGAGGATGAGGGACGCGCTCCCGCGCTGCCCCGGCACGCCGAGGATCCGCCGCTGGGCCGTCGAGTCCCACGTATTCGTATAGGTGTAGGTCAACTCCGCCGTGGCGTCCCGCCGGAAACGCCAGGAGGCGGCCGCCTCGGCTCCCCGGGAGAAGGCGCGTCCGGAGTTGCGCAGCTGGCCGAACCCGACCGGTCCGCCCGCGGCGGCATCGAACTGGATCAGGTCCCGGAAGGACTGGAAGAACCATGTCGCCGATATCGTCGCGTCTCCCCCCGCGAGAACGGCATCTGCCCCCGCCTCGTACGAGATCGTCGCCTCCGGGGAAAGCGACGGGTTGCCGATGAACGGGTCGGTCTTCTCGGCGATCGTCGGGGTCCGGAAGCCGCGTCCCGCCGCCGCCCGCAGCCGGATCCCCGAAGACCCGAGGTCCTGGAACGCCGCCAGCCGGGGATTGACCTCGGTGCCCGCTTCCGAGTTCCGGTCGACGCGCACCCCCGCGCTCAATCCGGTGCCCTTCCTCGGCCGCCACTCCTCCTGCAGGTAGACGGAGCGGTTGACGGTCGTCCCCGCGGTGATCGTGTCCCCGAATCCGGACCGGAGGGTGTCCGTGGCGCGGTCCCGGGTGAACTCCACTCCAACGAAGGTATCGGAACGCTCCCCGCCCGTCACGCGCGCCATGAGCCCCAGGACGGTCTTCCGGGTCTTCGTCTCGTCGTCGAACACGAACGGGAACGATTCCCCGGGATCGGCCGGATCCTCCTCATTGGAGATTTCGTTATAGACGCTCCCGGAGGCCGTAAGCGACAGGGAAGGGGAAACGCGCGTTTCCCAACGCCCCCCGGCAAGGAATCCCCGGCGGTCGGACCGATGGTTGACGTCGCGCTCCGTTCCGAAGTCGACCGGGATCCCCTTTTCCGACTCCGTGGACATCACCAGGACGTGAAGCCGGTTCCGGTCTCCGACGGCGACGTCCCCGCCCCCGAGAAACGAGACGATGGAGGTGTCGTCGTTCGGAAGGATCCCCTCGCTCTCCAAACCGGCGCCCCCCACGTGGTACGACCCCCGCTTGCCCCCCCCTTCGGCGTAACCGTTCCACTGGAGCGTGGAATAGCTTCCCCCGAAGAGGCCCACCCCGTACCGCCGCCCTTCTTCCGGCGACGGCGGGAGGAAGTTCACCACCCCGGACATGGCGTTGGAGCCGTAGAGCGCGCTCTGCGCCCCCCGGACGACTTCCACGCGCTCGAACCGGGCCGCCGGCAGGGAGCCGATGTCGAACTGGCCGAGGGTCGGGCTGTTCACGGGGAACCCGTCGATCAGGACGAGGGTGCCGGTCGCCAACCCTCCCCGGATCTTGATGTTCTCCCGGTTGCCGGGGCTGCCGGTGCGCTGGTCGTCCACCCCGGGGAGCCCCTGGAGGACGTCTCCGACGAGCGCCGGAATTTTCTGTTCCATCGTCTCCTTGTCCACCACGCTCACCGAGGCCGCCTGTTCGGAGACCTTCTCCTCGATCCGCGTCGCCGTGACCACCACGGCCTCCGTGCGCACCGGTTCGTCCATCGCCGCTGCACAGGGGACCCACGCCATTCCCAGGAACGCCAGGAACGCCCATCGAACCGCTCGATCCGTCGCTTTCATAAGTCCTCCTTTCCCTCGAAAGGGAGTGCTGGTATGGCGGGCGGTCCGGGTCTTCTGGCTTCCGGCGGCCTACTCCCCGCGCCTTCCCGCCCCGAGTCCGGGGCAGTGGCGTCGATGCGGGTTTCGTTCCGGTGACAGATGCGGGGCAGCGACGGATTCCCACCGTCTTCCCCGGCTTCCGCCCTGTGGCGGGGGTTAGTCCCCCATCAGATCATGGGTGTCCCCCCTAACTCCTCCGTTTCCGCATTACGTCTCCACTCCCGGCGGTCTCGCCCGCAACGGCGTGACGCGGATCGCGCCGGTCGCCGGATTCCGGTCGCACGCAACTTCCACCCCGTACGCCGCGCGGACGTTCTCCGGCGTCAAAACGCGCTCGGGGCGCCCCTGCGCCGCCACCGCCCCGTCCGACAGGAGCACGATCCGCTCCCCGTACTCCGCGCACAGCGACAGGTCGTGGGAAGCGACCAGCGCTGCGACCCCGCACGTCTCCGCAAGGCGCGTGACGACCTCGTAGAATGCCACCCGGTGCCGGATGTCGAGGAACGCCGTGGGTTCGTCCAGCAGCATCACGGTCGCCCCCTGCGCGATCGCGCGGGCGACGGTGGCCCGCTGCCGTTCCCCCGCGGAGATCTCCGAGAGCGCGCGGCCCCGCAGCGCGGCCAGCTCCGTCAGATCCAGGGCCCGCGCGACCTGTTCCCGGTCTTCCGAAGTCGTCCCGCCGAAGAACCCCTGGTGGGGGAACCGCCCGAGCGCGACGTACGCCTCCACGGTCATCGGGAAATCGACCGGGGGATCCTGCCCCACCGCCGAGAGGAGCCGCGCCATCTCGCGGCGCGGGAAGGAACGGGGAGGGCGGCCGCACAGCAGCACATCGCCCGCGCGCGGCGAAAGGACCCCCGACAGGATCTTGATCAGCGTGCTTTTCCCGGAGCCGTTGGGCCCCAGCAGGACCGTCACCTCGCCCGGGAAGAGGTCGATGTCCACGCCGCGCAGGATGTCCCGGTCGCCATACCGGAATTCCACCTTCCTCGCGGTCAGCGCGGGGTTCATGACCGCCCCCCGTTGCGGCGCAGGAGATAAAGGAAGAACGGCGCGCCGGCCAGGGCCGTCACCGCGCCCACCGGAAGTTCCCCCGAGGGGGACGCCGTCCGGGCGATCAAGTCGGATACGACCAGGAACGCGGCTCCCAACAGAAACGCGGCCGGGAGCAGCCGCCGGTGCCCGGAGCCGACCAGCGCCCGCGCGCCGTGGGGAACGATGAGCCCGACGAAGCCGATGAGCCCGGAAACCGCCACGACCGAGCCGGCCAGCAGCGACGCGGTGAGGTAGGTCGCGGTCTTCACCCGCTCGACGGAAAGCCCCGCCTGGAACGCCTCGCTGTCCCCCAGAAGGAGCAGGTCCAGCCCGCGGGAGAGCAGGAACAGGACCGCCGACCCCGCCGTCACGTAGGGGAGAAGGACCGCCACGCGGCGCGGGGTCCCGAGCGAAAGGTCTCCCATCAGCCAGTACAGGGCGCCGGGGATCTTCCCCGGCGGCGAGAGGGTCACCATCAACATGATGACGGCGTTCAGGAAAGCCCCCACGACCACGCCCATGAGGATCAACCGCTCCGGAGACACGCCGCTGCGCCGGCGGGCGAGGAGGAATACGGAGAGGGCCGCCGCCGCCGCGCCGAGGAAGGCGCACAGCGGGAGGACCGGAGAGGCGTCCGCCGACAGGAAGAGGGCCACCGTGAGGGCGCCCACGGCCGCCCCTCCAGAGACGCCCAGGATGTACGGATCGGCAAGGGGGTTGCGGAGCAGCGCCTGGAAGGCAACGCCGGAAGACGCCAGGGCGCCCCCCACCAGGACGCCCAGGAGCGCGCGAGGAAGCCGCAGCGACAGGAGGATCCGCGCGGGGGTGCCGTCGCCGCCGCGCAGGAAAGCGTCCACGAACCCGCCGAAGGGGATCGACACCGGACCGGTCGCCGTCGAAAGGACCACGGCCCCGGCCAGCGCGGAAAGCAGCGCGGCGAGGACCGTCCCGAACCGCGCGGTCTCCACCCGCCCGCGGCTCATCGCTTCCCCTCCCGCCGGTCCCGCCGCCGCGCGAGCGCGTCGGCGATCTCCTCGAGCGCCGTCACCAGGCGCGGCCCGGGCCGGGTGACGACGTCTCCGTCGAGCGTGACCACGGCGCCGTCCCGGAAGGCGGGAACCTCCTTCCATCCGGCCACCTCCGCCGGAAACCGCGCGACGCCCGCCATCCCCGCCACGAAGATCACTTCGGGCCGGGCGGCGACCAGGTCCTCGACGGAAAGGCGCGGGTACCGGCCCGAAAAACGCGAGGCCGCGTTCCGCGCGCCCGCCAGCCGGAGCAGCTCATCCATGAAAGTGCCGTTGCCGGCCGCGATGATGGGCGACGTGGAGACGACGAACATGGCGAGGGGCCCGGCGCCCGCCTTCCCGCCCGCCGCGACGCGGACCCTTTCCATGCGCCGCCGGAGCGCGGCGGCCTCCGCGCGCCCGCGATCGGCGCGGCCGAGAAGGGCTCCCACCCGTTCGATCGTCGCGAGGACGGCGGGGAGGTCCTGCGGGGCCACGGCGAAGCAGGGGATCCCCATCCCCTCCAGCGCAGCGACCTTCTCCCGGGGGTTGCCGTCCGTCGTGCAAAGCACAAGATCGGGGGAAAGGGCGACGATCCGCTCCACGTCGGGATCGGTCACGCCGCCGATCCTCGGGAGGGAGGAGGCGGCCGGCGGAAAGTTGCAGAACCTCGTGACGCCGGCGAGGACCTCTTCCCTTCCGAGCAGGAAGACGATCTCCGTCAAGCTGGGGGCGAGCGAGACGACGCGGCGGGGGGGGGCGGTCCGCCGGACCGTGACGCCCCGGTCGTCGTCCATCGCGAGCGGAAAACCGCCGGCGGAGCCGGCGGAACGGATCGCGCCGGAGAAGCAGAGAACCGCCAAGGCGGCAGTCAAGATGCGTTTCAAACAAAAACCCCCCGGCTCCAAGACCCCGGGCGGGGCAAGGGGGGGGATTTCCCGCGCATCGATCCGCGTAACCGTCCCGGCCCTTCTCCCGCGAAAGGCGCTTCGGGCTTGCTATCCGCCGGTCAGGTTTCCTGGCTTCCGGCCAACGGCGGCCACTGGCTTGGCCGCCTGCCTACTTTCCGCGCCTTCCCGCCCGATCGATCCCTTGTCCGGGCAGTGGCTTCCATGCGGATTTCGTTGCCGGTAACAGTTGCGGGGCAGCGACGGCGTCTCACCGTCTTCCCTAAGCCCCGGCGGAATTTCCGATTCGTTCCATCATTTTGCCGGTCGAGGACGGCCGGCGTCAGCCCAGAGGTGAAATATTTCG
>JAJZRM010000074.1 GCA_021802685.1 Deltaproteobacteria bacterium
CCTTCATCCAGCAGGGACAGGGATCTTCGGCGTCGATCGGCGATCCGATCGGGAGAGCCTTTGGGGCGCATAATGGACATCCTCCTCGGATATCCATTATTGCATTATTTACGCAGGAGTCAATAATGCGGAGATAATGCGGAAAAACAAACAATTAACACGCTTACGCATAGCTCTCCCTTCGGAAAGCGATGGTTCGCAAGCACCGAAATCTTTATTCATAATTCATCTTATTGCCGTTTAGATACAGCATCAGTTGCGGGAACCTACCATTTCCCTGAAAAACATGTCAAGGAAATAAATTCTTCCATGCCTGGATCAATAACTTCAACCCGTTTCGTCCGCCACCGCAAAGTCCGAAAAAAATCCGCCGGTAGCCCCCGAAATCGGTGCTGCCGGCGGAACTCGATCCGTTCCGGTCTATCCTCGTGAAAAGCGCGGGCGGGCCTCCCCGTTCTCACTCCGGCAGACCGGTCCTCGGCTTCAGGCGGATCCCCTGCGCCTCTCCCATCCGGGCCTTCAGCTGGGCGACGCGGTTCTCGAAGTCGCGGCTGAGCTGCACGCCCTCCTCCACGCTGCGGATCACCCGCGGCGTGATGAAGATGAGCAGCTCGTTGCGGCTGACGCTGTCCTCCCGCGATCCGAACAGCCAGCCGAAGACCGGGATCTTGTAGATCCACGGCAGCCCCGCCCGGTCGAGGGACTTGCGCTCCTTCACGAGGCCGCCCAATACGATGCTCTGGTCCTGCGAGGCCACCAGGTTGGTGGTGATGCTCCGCTTGAAGAAGGTCGGGTTCGTCCCCGAGGCGACGGTGTTGACATCGCTCACTTCCTGGTCGATCTCGAGCGTCACCAGCCCCTCGTCGTTGATGAACGGCGTGAAGGTGAGGATGACGCCCACGTCGCGGTACTCCACGGTGGTGGTCGTCACCGGCGGGTTCGTCGCGCTGTTCAGGACCGAGGTCGTGATCGGGACCTGGTCCACCACGTTGATCTTCGACTTCTTCCCGTTGGTCGCGATGACGCTGGGAGAGGAAAGCACCGAGGCCCTTCCGTTCTCGGCCAGCGAACGGAACACCGCCGTGATCTTGTTGGTCTTGTCGACGATGTAGCTGAAATTGTTCAGTAGGATGCCGGGGTCGAGCTTGGCCGTTTGGCTGTAGTCGCCGCTGGTCCCCGTCCACTTCCAGTCGATTCCGAGCTTCAGGTCGTCCGTGAGACTCACCTCTCCCACCAGCACCTCAAGCAGCACCTGCTGCGGGTACACGTCCACCGTCTTCAGGATTTGCAGCACGTCCGCGTATTCCGACAAGCTGGCGCGGATGATCAGGGAGTTCGTCGTCTCGTCCGGGATGATGTCGAACGGCCGGGAGGCGGCCTCCATCTCCCCCCCCGCGTCCTTCCCGGCCTTGGCGCCCGCCGGCTCCGCCGCCGCAGCCGCCCTGGCCCTGGCCGCGGGAGCCGGCTGCTGCGGGAAGAACGAGGGCTGGCCGGGGAGGCTCACCGCGGGCTTGAATTCCGTCTTCTTTTCGCCGACGACGGACGCCGTCCGGGCGGGGTACAGCCTCTCCAGGATGGCGGCGATGTCCTTCACCTTGCCGTACTTCACCCGGTACCTGTGGACCGACCGGGAAGCGCTGCCTCCCGGGCGGTCCAGCTCCGCGATCCACTTCTCCACGTCCTCCATGGTCTTGGGCGAGGCGCTGACCACCAGCAGCGAGTTCAGCCGGGTGATGGGAACGAAGTTGATGCCGGCCGGCTTCGCCCCGGGAGCGGAGAAGTCGAGGGCGCCGAAGATGTTCCCCAGGTTCTTCGCCATCTCCTCCGGGTCGAGCACCTTCAGGCGGAACAGTTTCATCCCCGCCGTCCGGAACACGTCGGAGTCGAACAGCTCCACCAGGCGGGCCGTCTTGTCCAGGTTCCCCGCCGTGTCGATCACCAGCAGGATGTTCGCGCGGCCCACCTCCACCGCCTCGGCGCCCGGAGACAGGAACGGCCGGATCACCTTCGCCATTTCCCCGACGGGGATGTGCTGCAACGGGAAGGCTCGCATGGCCACCTGGTTGGCCGACAAGCGGTCGGCGCCGTCGCCCGTGAGGGAGGGGATCAACGGCTCCATCTTCGCCTCGGACATGGGGACGATGTGGTACGTATCCCCTTCCTTGATCGCCGTCGCGCCGTTGATCCTCAGGATGGCGAAGAGGAGATCGAGGGCGGCGGGCTTCCGCATCACCCCCTGGGTGTGGACGTTCACCACTCCGCGGACGCGCGGATCGATCAGGTAATTGATCCCGGCGGTGCGCCCCAGCGTGTGGATGACTTCGTAGAGGTCCGCGTTGTTGAACTTCACGAAGAACCCTCCCCCGGGCGCCGGAGCCGGCGGGGGAAACGCGGGCCGGGGCGGGACCGGAGACGGGGACGGCGAGGGAGCGGCGAACGGGACCGGAGGCGCCGGGCCCCGGTAAACGGGGGGCGGCGCCACGGGGGGCGGGGAAACGACGGCCGGCGGCTCCGCCGGGGATGCCGGAGGAACGGCGGGAGGCTGCGTCCCTTCCTGGGGAGGCGCACCCCCTTGATCGCCGGAAGCGGTCCCTCCGTCGGTCTCCGGCGGCGTCCCTTCCTGCCCGTTTCCGTCCGTGGCGGGCGGTTGCGCCGGAACGGTCGTTTCGACCTGGTCGAGCGCGCGGTGCGGCAGCGGAGCGATCTCCGCCGCCGCGGAGATCGCCGGCGCGAGCAGGAGGACCGCGGAGATCAGAAAACGGAAAAACAAGCTCGGGCGCATCATCTGGTTTCTCCCTGGACCTTCGGAATCGTCCGCGGTTCCGTCATCGGCGTCCCGGAACGTAAGTCGGCCTTATGTACCTCGTCCTCGGCGGAACCTGGCTTTGCGCACCCGCCGCCGGCGGGCGGGGAACGCCGACGGTACTTCCCCCCGCCTGCTGCGGCGGCGGGGCGGAAGCCCTTGGAGCGGGCGACGGTGAAGGCGACGGCGAAGACGCCGCCCTGGCCCCTTCCGTCCGGATCGATCCGGGGGGCCCCGTCGGTCCGCCCGCGTACAGCGGCAGCAGGAACTCTTTCCCGTCCGCCGTGACGGCGAGGCCGTCCATCCGGACCTCCTTCACCGTGAAGCCCGGGAGCGAATCCCCTTCCTTCACCTCCCACCGCTCGGAACGCGGGCTCCCTTTGCCGACCACGACCCCCTTCATGTCGTCTCCAAACGTGAGGACGCCGATCAGCGAGAGCCGGGACAGCTCGGCTGCGTAGTTCCGGCCGGCGGCGTTCGCGTCCTGATCGCGGAACGGCAGGCGGTCGGACCGGAACAGGGGGCGTGCCGCCACGGCGGAAACCGCTCCCGCCGGGTCGGGCGGCGGAGACGGATCGGGAGTCGGCGCGCCGGGGCGCCAGATATCCGGCGAGGCGCGCCCCGTATTGCCCACCGACGGAGGGGGCGAAAACCATGCGTTGCGCGCCTTCCACCCGAAGAAGAGGGCCAGGAAGCAAAGCGCGGCGACGAGGAGCCCCGGTTTTCTCATGGCTTCCCCCCGCCGGTTCCGGCCTTCTCGTCGATGGGCGCCGCGGAAAGTCCCGACACGACCATCGAGACGGAAACGGCCTCCTTCCGAGGCAGCTGCCTTCCGAAGGACGCCGCCGTGGCGGCGGAGAATTTCCGGACCTGGAGGAACGTCGGCTGGCGGGAGATGTCGGCGAGGAGGCGGGCGAGCTCCTCGGTCGAGGTCTGGATATCCAATTGCACCGCCACTTCGGTGTACGCGCCCTTGCGGGCGGGCGGCAGCCCGCGGATCGAGGTCACGCGGGTATCCGGATGATCCGTGAGCGGCTTGAGAACGCCCTGCAGGAAGACGCCCGCCGCCGAGGCGGTTTCTCCCGCCAGCAGGCCTTTTTCCCACTTCCCGAGCTGTTCGATCTGCCGGAACAGCTCCTCGTCCACCCGCTCCCGGCCTTTGCGGATCGCTTCGTACCGTTCGATCGTGGAGACCCGCTGGCGGATGGCGGCGACGTTCCTTTCATACCCCGCCAGCGCCGGAAGAACGGCCCATTTCACGGCGGTGATCCCCAGCCCGAGGACGACGCACGCGGCGACCAGCCCCTTCTCCCGGAGGGACATCGCCTGCAGCCGGGCGCTCAACCTTGTCATCGGGCCCGTCATCGATTCCCTCCCGCACCTTTCGGTGCGGCCGGCGCAGGCGGCGCCTTCGGTGCGGCCGGCGCGGACGATGCCTTCGGCGCGGACGCCGCGGGCGAGGCCTTCGGCACGGACGCCGCGGCGGGAGGCGGGGGAACATACTCCCCCCGGATCTTGAACCGTTCCAGGTTGTCCTTCTGCCGCGTGATCGGCGCGCCGAAATCCACGGACCGGAACCTGCCGTCGCGGGTCAGGGCGGGGAAGATCTCGCTGGCGGAGGGGGAGAACCCTTCGAGGTCCACCTTCCGGCCCTCCACGCGGAGGGAGGAGAGCCAGGTCCCGTTCGGGAGTCGGTCGGTGAGCTCCCGCAGGATGCGGAGTCCCTCCCCCGAGGCGGACACCTCCCCCCGGAGGACGGCGATTTTCGCCTGCGCCTGGTCAAGGTCCGCGAGGGATTTCTCGTGCCGCACCGCGTAGGGGCGCAAAGCGGCGACCCGGGCATCCAGGTTCCGCAGGTCCGCTTTCGCCTTCCACGCCACGGCCGCCGGCCACGCGACGCCGAGAGCGATGGCCGCGGCGGCGGAAACTCCGATGGCGGTGCGGGCCGCCCGGGACATCGCCCCGGACCGCCGCGCGGAGAGGAGGTCCGTCCCCCCTCCCTCCGTGGCCGCCCCGAAGGCGCAAAGGAACGGGAAAGGGTCCGCCCCGGGCGCCGCAAGGCCGGGGCCGGACAAGACCGCCGAGGCCGAGGAAGAAAAATCCTCATGCACGCGGAAGGAAACCGCATCCGCGCCGGATCGGAAATCCCCTTCCGGGAACCAACCCGAAGGGGCGTAAAGGTCCACCGGTTCCCCCGGCCCCAATGGCGCGTCGGTCAACCCCGACAGCGCGAGAGATACCCCTTCCGCCGGGGCGTTTTCCGGAGCGCAGGGGCGGGAAGCGCAGAACAGCGGCACCCTGCCCGACAGGACGGCGCATTCGACGGAATCGCCCAGCCACCGCAGCGACACGGACAACGCCCCCGGCCCCGGCGGCCGTTTGCCGGAGAGCCGCGGGATCGCGGCCCCCGCGGCCCATCCCGCGGGAACCGCGGCGGCCAGGGACAAGCCCGCGCGGGACAGGACCTGTCCGCACAGGTCGAGGTACTCCCGGGAAACGGCGGCGACGACGAGGGCGATCTTTCCCCCTTCCGGCGTTTCGGAAACCTTCCGGTACACGTACCGGAGCGTCGCGGAAGGAACGGGGAAGAGGCGGTCCAGCTCCAGGCCCACCGCATCCCGCAGGTCTTTCTCCCGAAGCGGCGGGAAGGCGGCGCGCGCCATGTGGACCCGCCCCGCCGGGACGGCGAGGAACGCATCGGCGCCCACGAGCCCGTGCCGGGCGACGAATTCGCCCAGGACGGACTCGGCCTCCTCGAACCGGGCCGCCTCCCGCTCTCCGCGGAGCGCGCGCGCCAGCGGGGGAAGGACGACGGAAGGACCTCCCGGCGCGGCCCGCAGCGCGACGATCGCGATGCGCTCTCCGGAGAAGTCGATTCCGAGGACCGACCGGAACAGATTCACCCCTCCACCTCCCGCGGCGCCAGGTCCAGCCACATCAGTATCTTAACCTTGTTTTTCCCGGCGCCCCCGACTTCCGCCAGGCACCGCACGGTGTGCAGGATCCCGTTCCCGGCCCTGCCCGTGGAGCCGATCTCGTAGACCTTCGATGCCTGCCTTCCGGAGATCATCGAGAGCCCCTTCGGCGTCAGCATCCCCCTCCCCGCCATCGCGGCGAGGTCGGCGGGGGAGACGGGAGGGTCCCCCCCGCGCCGCTCGAGGATTTCCGCCGCCGCCTCCGGCGAAACCCCCGGGAGAGAGCGGAGGACGATCTCCGGCGCATGGAGGTAGTTCACCTGGGAGGAGTTCCCGTGGGCGGTGAACACCCGCGACAGGAACCTGTCGTAGAATTCCCGGGGGACCCCTTTCACGTACCGGAGCTCCCCGACGCCGCGGAAATTCCCGTTCCGCGGCCGCAACGCCTCCGGCAGCCGCGCGTAGTCGGGGGACTCCCCTCCCCGGGGCCTCGAATCGTCGTCCTTGTCCCTCCAGTCCTCGATGGCGTCCCGCAACGTTTCCGCCTCGTCGTCCGGCAACCCTCCCCGCTTCAGGATCTCGAGGAGGTCCTCCTCCGAAACGAAATTGACGTCCACTTTCCCGCTCTCGCTCTCCACACGGGCGCGGTAGGAGGCGTCTCCGTCCTCTCCCTCGATCTTCATCCGCATCACGTTGTCGGGCGGGACGGTCGAAAGGAGCATGACGGCCCGCTGCACCCCCGTGCGCGCCTGGTAATAGGCCCTTGCGTCGTCGACGCCGTTCCGGGCCGCCTGCGCCTCCGTGCGCATCGAAAGGGAGAACGCCGCCGCCAGCGTCCCCAAAAGGACCAGGGCCCACAGGACCAGCAGCTGTGCGATGCCGCTTCTTCCCCTCATTCTCCCAATCCTCCTCCCGCGGGAACCGGCACGACGAAGGCCGTTTTCCCCCGCCCGTGATCCCCGCCGGAGGTGAACTCCACCCGCACCGCCGCCGGGAGACGGCCGGTTTCCTTCGGGTCCCACGAGGGGAGCCACTCCCAAGCCCCCTCCTTCGAGGGGCCTTCCGAATAGGTGAAGGAAACCTCCGCCGCCCCCGGGACCAGGATCCGCGGCCCGTCGGTCCCTTCCCAGCCGCCCGCGCCCTCCAGGCGGAACGGCGGCGCCGTCGACATCGCCAGCCCCCCATCGGGGCCGGGGATTTCGTGGAAGGAGACCAGGCGCGGCCCTCCCCAGCGGAACGCGGCCGGCGGCTGCGCGGTGAGGAACCGGACCTTCTTCCCGCCGCCCGCGAAATAGAAGGTGGTGTTGTCCTCTACGGGGATGGGCAACGGGTCCATGGAACGGATCGCGCGCTCCATGATCCCCACGGCGGCGCGCAGCCGCGCCGCCTCCCGGGTGACCGCCTCCCCCCGCTCGATCGAAGCCGCGGCGAGCCGGATCCCCGCCGCCACGCTCCCCGCGATCAGCGCGAGGACCCCGAGGGCGACGAGGAGCTCCAGCAGGGTGAAACCGCCCGGAGCGCCGGCCGGATGCCGGTCATGCGCCCTCATGGCTCTCCTTCCACCGCCAGCGGGTCGCGGAGAGGTCCACGGACCGTTCGTCTTCCCCGTCCCGCCAAAGGACCGTGACGCGGAGGCGTATCTCGTCGTACGGCTTCTCCTCATCCTGTGGCACGAATACGGTCGCGACCTCCCACCGGTATTTTTCTCCGA
Source organism: Deltaproteobacteria bacterium (assembly GCA_021802685.1). Classification (GTDB taxonomy): domain Bacteria; phylum Desulfobacterota; class Deferrimicrobia; order Deferrimicrobiales; family Deferrimicrobiaceae; genus UBA2219. The sequence goes on from JAJZRM010000074.1 coordinate 7,430, forward strand.
ACATCCCCCGCTCCCTGCCTTCCACGGGATTCGGGGCGAGAAGCGCCTCCTCCATCCTCTGGCGGGCGTAGATCGTCGACTCCATGGCGTCGCGCGACCCCGCGGAGAGCCGTAAACCCCCCGAGAAGAGATGGATCACCGCGACGATTCCCGCGGCGAAGATCGCCATCGCCACGATGACCTCGAGGAGCGTGAACCCCCCGTCCGGGTGCCGGCGCGCCGTCAAGTTCCCGCCTCCGCGATCCCCGTCAGGGGATCCACCTTCACCCGGATCGTCCCGCCGTCCCCGGAATCCACGGAGACCTCCGCTCCTTCCGCGGTGCCGTCCGGGTAAAAGCGGACGCGCGCGTCCCCGCGAACGTTTTCCTCCCCCGGGAGCCGGACGACGCCGAGGCGGACCGGCTCGGGGAACCCCCGCCGGACCGCGTCGTTGTCCAGGCCGTACTCCCCCTTTTCCAGGTCGAAGACCACGGCGCGTTCCCGCCCCCCCGCGACGGCGAGGGAGCGCGCCCGGGCGAACGCGGCACGCACGTCCGACGCCGAGGCGCGCAGCCGGGCGGAATGGATCGTCCGGGAGAACGAGGGGGCCGCGAGGGCGGCGACTGCCGACAGGATGAGGAGCACGACCATCAGTTCGACGAGGGTGAATCCCGCGGGACGCCGCATCAGAAAGGCACCTCGTTCAGCCGGAAGACGGCCAGGAAGATCGAGAAGACGATGAACCCCACGAGCAGGCCCATGCCGAGAATCACCGCCGGCTCCAGCAGGGTGAGGAAGTTCTTGAGGCTCCTGCGCGCCGTCTCTTCGTACGTGTCGGCCACCGATTCGAGCATCGCCTCGAGGCGTCCGGTCTCCTCGCCGACGGCGATCATCTGCAGCGCCAGCGCGGGGAACGGCGTCGTCTCCTCGAGGGCCCGCGCCACCTTGGCGCCCCCCTGGATCCGCTCCCGCGCCGTTTCCATCCCTTCGCGGATCGCCGCGTTCCCGCTGACTTCCCGGGCGATCACGAAAGCGGAAAGGATCGGAACCCCTCCGGACAGGAGCGACGAGAGCGAACGCATGACGCGGGAAGTTTCCAGGGCGGTCACCGTCCCCCCCACGAGGGGCCATGCCATCTTGGCGCGGTCCCAGTCCCGGCGCGCCTCCGGCCGCAGGAGGGCCCCCCGGGCAAGCACGTACGCGAAGGCGGCGGCGGCGGCGAGCCAGAGGATGTTCTCCCGAAGGAAGGAGCTCACGGCCAGGAGGATGCGGGTCGGCAGGGGGAGCAGGAGGCCCGAGGCCGAGAACACACCCGCGAACCGCGGGACGACGAACGCCACGAGCAGCACCACGGAGACGATCGACGCGGCCAGCAGGATCGCGGGGTAGAGCAGCGACCCGAGGAGGTTCGCGCGAAAATCGCGGGACCGCTCCATGAAACGGTACGCCTGGTCGAGGGCCTCCTCGAGCCGCCCCGTGGCCTGCCCCGCCTGGACCATCTGGACGAGGAAGCGGTCGAAGGGGGCGCCGGGGGCCTTGCGCATCGCGTCGGAGAGGGAGCTCCCTCCGCGCACCTCCCGGAGCAGGAACGCCGACACGGGCCCCATCGCGCCGCCGCGGAACAGCTCCGCCGTCATTTCCAGCGCGCGGTCCATCGGGATGCCCGCGGAGAGGAGGGTCTTGAATCCCTGCAGGAACGGGAGGAGGTCTTTCCGGGCCGCCCTCGGGCCTTCCCGCGCCGCCTCTTCGCCGTTCCGTTCCGCCGCGGCCGCCGCGGGCCATACGCGGATCGGCACGAGGTTCATCTCCCGCAGACGGTCCAGGGCGGCCCGCTCCCCGGCCGCCTCGATGACCCCTTCGGCGATCCGGCCGGAGGCGTCGGTGACCCTGTATCCGAAGACGGCCATCCGCTACCCCGTCCGGGTGACGCGGAGGACTTCCTCGATCGTGGTGATCCCGCGGCGCACCTTCTCCCATCCGTCTTCCCGCAGAAGGCGCATCCCCTCGGAGACCGCCTTCGCGCGGATGGCCCCGGCGTCGGACCGGGAGAGGATGAGATCCTTCACCCCCTCCGTGACGGGAAGCAGCTCGAAGATGCCGGCGCGTCCCCGGTACCCCGTGCCGCCGCACGACTCGCAACCGCTCCCGATCATCAACTCCCCTTCCGGGAAGGAGCCGGCCTCCCGCGCCACTTCCTCGCGGAGCGCGCGGGACATCTCCCTCGGACCCGCGCATTTTCCGCAGATCGTGCGCACCAGCCGCTGGGCCAGCACGCCCATGAGGCACGAAGGCAGCAGGTACTCTTCCACCCCCATCTCGAGGAGGCGGGTCACGGCGCCCGCGGCGTCGTTCGTGTGCAGCGTGGAGAGGACCATGTGCCCCGTGAGGGCCGAATGGATGGCGATCTCCGCGGTCTCCCTGTCGCGGATCTCCCCCACGAGGATGAC
>JAJZRM010000075.1 GCA_021802685.1 Deltaproteobacteria bacterium
GTGAACATGATCTACCAGGTGGCGCCGGGCATCCTCAGGGAGCACGGGAAGGCGAAAAACCCCTGGCCGAACGTGGACGCCCAGTCCGGCGTCATCCAGTGGTACTACGGACTCGTCGAGTACGATTTCTACACGGTCCTCTTCGGGGTGGGCCGCGCCCTCGGCGTCCTGGCGAACGTCACCTGGGACCGGGGCCTCGGCTATCCGCTGGAGCGCCCGAAGTCGGTGACCACCGAAATGCTCGAAAAGTGGGCGCAGGAAGGCGGCCGGCAGATGGCGTAACCGCCCAGCTTGAGGTTCGACGAAAAAAGGGGGCCTTCGCGGCCCCCTTTTCCGTCCGGTCACTTACGCGAAACGCTGCGCTTTTCCGTTCAACGTCTCGATGGACGAGATCAGTTCCGCCTGGGTTCCGAGAACGTCCCGCATCGTCGTACCCGAGTTGCGGATCTCCTCCGTGATCTCCCCGAGGATCACGTCGATTTCCCGGGTGGAATCCTGCGTCTGCACGGCGAGCCTCTTTACCTCGTCGGCCACCACGCCGAAACCCCGGCCGGCTTCCCCCGCCCGCGCGGCCTCGATCGCCGCATTGAGGGACAGGAGGTTCGTGCGGTCCGCGATGTCGCCGATCGCCGCGATGATCCCGGCGATCTTCTTCGAGGACTCCGTCAGGCACGTGTTGACCTCCCCCATCCGGCACGCCTTCTCCCTCCCCTTGGTCGCCTGGGCGATGGAGTCCTGCACGAGACCGCGGAGATCCGCATGATGGGACTTGAGCTCCTCCACGGTTTGAACGTTCTGGATGGCGTACGACGCGATGTCCCTGAGCAGGTGGATGAGGCCGAGGTCGTCCTCCGTGACGCGGAGCTTCCGGAGCTTCTTGTCGATCGCGAAGATGCCGACCGCCTTCTCCCTTCCCCGGAGCGACCCGATGACGCAGGACTGGGAACGGAACGCCTTGATATCGGACCAGGGCTTCCGTATGTAGTGCTTCTTCGGGATCTCCCTCGGCGCCTCCTTCGTGCCGAGGTCGAGCCATATCACGTCGTTGTCGGCGAAGGCCCAATAGAGCGCGCCCGCGTCCGGGTGGATCGGGACCCGGATCTTTTCGATCGGCTCGTCGAGGTTTCCGCGCGTCTCGACGCAACGCAGCGTTTCGCCGTTTCCGTCGGCGATCAGGATGTTCACGCGGTCGAAATCGAAGACCTTGTGGCAGGCGTCCGCCACGAAGCGGCAGATCTCGTCGAGGCGGCCCATCGACGTGAGCTCCTTCGCAAGGTCGTGGAGGTTCCCGATGCGTTTCCGGAGGGTGTCGATCCGCCGTTGTTTCTCCGTGTCTCCGCGGAGCCGGTCGGCGAGTTCGGTTTCTCTCTCCCGGACGGCCTCCCGGAGCGTTCGGATCTCTTCGTCACGCGCCTGAAGGGCCGCCCGAAGTTCGGACAGCGTCCCTTGGAGGGAGGAGAGGGCTTCCTTCTCCTCTCTCCTCCGGTTTCCCGAAAAAAACATGTCCTCCTCCCTCATTGCGAGAATGAGTTGCACTCATATCGGATGAAGGAGGCCAAAAGTTTAACCCGCCGATCTCCCGGGAGGCATTGCAATTCAGACATGTTTTCGATGAAAATGTGGTAGCCTCTGTGGCAGGCGGAAGAGGGAAGGGCCAAATATTCGACTTTCCACCGGAGAGTGAAAGGCTTGATGTCGAATAAAATTTCCTCACCGCGTTTTTCCCCTGAAGTTTTCCTCCGCATTCCCCGAAAAGCAGCACGGTCATTTCGTTGACAGCCCGTAATTTGACATTGGGGAGGAGCGCGTGATGGCATCGATCCTCATCATCGACGACAGCGAATCCATCCGGGACCTCCTCGGTGAATTCCTCGGCGGCAACGGGTACGACGTGGCTGTGGCGAAGGACGGCGAAGACGGGATCGACCTGCTGAAGCGGCAGAAGTTCGACCTCTACCTCGTCGACCTCGTGATGCCGGGGAAGGGAGGGGTCGAGGTGCTGCGGGAGGTGAAGAACCTGTCCATCGGCGTCCCCTCGATCGTCATCACGGGGAACGGCTCGATCGAGTCGGCCGTGAACGCGATACGCCTGGGCGCCTTCGATTACATCCAGAAGCCGTTCAACCTCGAGGCGCTCCGGATCACGGTCGACCGGGCGCTCGACCACCAGCGGCTCCAAAAGGAGAACGCGACCTTAAAGAAACAGCTCGGCGAAAAGTACGGATTCCGGAATTTCATCGGCAACTCCCCCCGGATGCAGAACCTCTACCGGATCATCGAGAAGATCTCCGACACCGACAGCACGATCCTCATCACGGGGGAAAGCGGGACGGGGAAGGAGCTCGTGGCGAAGACGATCCACTACAACAGCTCCCGCGCGGACCATCCGTTCGTCCCGATCAACTGCGGGGCGATCCCCCGGGACCTCCTCGAATCGGAGCTGTTCGGGCACGAGAAGGGCGCCTTCACGGGCGCCGTCAGCGCGCGGGTCGGCCGGTTCGAACTCGCCAATTTCGGAACGATTCTCCTCGACGAGATCGGGGAGCTGCCCTTCGCCCTGCAGGTCAAGCTCCTCCGCGTGGTCCAGGAAAGGGAATTCGAGCGGATCGGCGGCACGCGGACGATCAAGGTCAACGTCCGGATCCTCGCGGCGACGAACCGGGAGCTCGAGAAAGCCGTTGCCGGCGGGACGTTCCGGGAGGACCTCTACTACCGGCTGAACGTGATCCCGCTCCACATCCCGGCCCTGCGGGAGCGGGACGACGACATCCTGCTCCTCTTCGACCATTTCATGAACGATTTCTGCAACAAGCGGAAACGGCCCCTCCTGAAGGTGTCTCCCGAGGCCCGCAACCTCCTCCTCGGGTACCGTTGGCCGGGCAATGTCCGGGAACTCGAGAACGCGGTCGAGCGGATGGTCATCCTGAACGACAGCGGCGTGGTCGGCGTCGACGACCTGCCGGAGCACATCCGGGCGTCGGCCGGGGGAAACGGCACGCCGCGGCTTCCGTCGGCCTCCGATACGCTGCAGTCGGATATCCGCGTCCCGGCCCCCTGGACGGCGTCGGGGATCAACATGAACGCCGTGCTCGACGACCTGGAACGGACCCTCATCGTGCAGGCGCTCGAACGGTCCGGCGGGGTAAAAAACAAGGCGGCGTTGCTCCTGGGCTTGAACCGGACGACCCTGCTCGAAAAGATCAAGAAGATGGGTTTGACGACCTAGGGGTCAGTTCTCTGACGCCCTTTTAACAGAATACCCTTTCGAATTAGCGTGTTTCTGTGGCACGTTCCTTGCTGTTCCTCGTGCCATGTGGTGGATCCGCACTTTTTTCCTCGTCCTCATCGCCCTCCCGGCGGCATCGTTTTCCGGGCCACCTGGCGTTTCCGTGCCTCCCGGTCCCATCGCCGCCGCGCTTTCCCTCGTCGAGTCGAACAAGATCCCCGAAGCGATGCAGGCCCTCGCGGCCCTCCAGCCGGAGATCAAGGCGCTCGGGGCCTACCACTACGTCTACGGACGGGCGCACGAAGCGTCCCGGAATCCTTTGGAAGCCGCCTCGCATTTCCGCCGCTCTTCCCTTTATGCGGCCGATTCCGCCTTGAAGGAAACGTCTCTCTTCCTGGCGATCGAGGCGGAATCCGGCATGGGGTACCATTTCGAAGCGGTGACGGACTGCCGGATCTTCCTGAAAAAGTTCCCCGATTCCGCCCTCTCCGGAAAGGTCCGGATCCTGCTCGCCCGCAGCCTCTCCGGGACCGGCCGGTTCCGCGAGGCGGCGCGGGCGTTCGACCAGGCGGGTCGTTCGGCGGAGGCCCTCTACGGAAAAGCGAACGCCCTGCAGCGGATGGGGATGACGAGCGAGGCGTCGCGGGCGTACGCCGACGCCGCGGCCGTCGATGCGCGATACCCGGACGCATCGGAGGAAACCCGCTGCGGACTCGGCGAGAACCTCCGCCTCTCGGGCGACCCCGCAGGGGCGAAGGAGCTCCTGCGGACGGTATCGGGCGAGGAGCACAAGGGGCATGCGGCCCTCGGCCTGGGCGAGATCGCCGCCGCGGAATCGAAGATCGACGAAGCGGTCCGGCTGTTCGGGTCGGCGGTATCCACGAAGGACAGGAAGCTCGGTCGGATCGCCCTGCTTCGGCTGTCGGACGCCTTCGCGGCCGCGGGAAAATCCCGGGAGGCATCCACGCGGCTCGAGGAGATCGTCGAGAAATACCCGTTCACGCCGGAGTACGACGAAGCGATGTTGCGGATCGCGCGCGCGCGGGCTTCGGCGGGGGACCCCGCGGCGGCCTTGTCCCTGCTTTCGAAGCTCGTGCTGCGCCCTTCGACCGTGCGCCGGCAGGCCCAAGACGAGATCGAGGGGATCCTGCTCGCCGCGCGGGGGAAGGGCGCCGGGCACCTGGCCGCCCTGTGGAAAGCCGGCGGCCGCTGGCTGATGGACGCCTCGCGGGAGAAGTCCCTCGCCGCGATCGCCGAGGAGATCCGCGGGACCGGCGCCCCGTACCTGGAGCTCGTCCGATGGCTGTCGCGGTACGGTTCGGCCTCCTTCCGCCCGAAATACCTCGCCCTCATGGCCCGGCACCATGCCGAAGCCGGCGACGCAGTCGGCGCCCGGGAATGCCTGGCGGCCCTCAAGGCGGTGAATGCGCCGGCCGACGCCGTGGCGCGGGCGGAGGCGTACCTGCAATTCGCGGAGAAGGATTACCGGGGAGCCGCGGGAACGCTCCTGACGCTGCGGACGTTCGAGGAAGGGGACATCGCGATGCTGGGCGACGCCCTGCCGCACGCCGCGAACCCGGAGAAGGCGGCCGCCGTCATCGAGGCCGAGGCGTCCCGGTCCGGCGCCTCCGCTCGCGTGCTTTGGCGGCTCGCCGACGCCCTGTACGACGGAGGGCGCAAGGCCGAGTCCGTGAAGTATTACCGGATGGCCGCGGAGAAGGATCCGTCGAACGAATGGGCGTGCTACCGGCTCGCCGTCCTCCTGGGAAGGAACGGGGGCGACGAGTTTCTGGGCAGGATCCGCAGGGACCGGACGCTGGCCCGGATGGCGCAGGCGGCGCGGAAGGAGTGGACCCTGGATGCGCGATAGCGGCGAACTCCCGGCGGAGCGGATCCGGGACCTCAACGAGGCGTTTACCTCGTTCACGGCGGCGTCCGGACTCCTCGAGCGGCATTACGATCAGCTTCGGGAGACGGTGCGGCACCTGACGGTCGAGCTGGAGGAGCGCAACGCCCAGCTCCGGGCCGCGCTCGCGGAAGCCGAAACGGCGAAGGACAATCTCCGCTGCATCCTCCAGAGCATGGGCGAGGCGATCGTCGTCCTCGACCGGGACGGGAACGTGACGTTGGTCAACCGGGCCGCGACCGAGATGCTCGGCGCCTCCGCGGCCGAGGCCGCGGGCAGGCCGTTCGACGCCCTGGGCCTCTCCCTGGGAACCGAAGGGGGAGAAACCGTCCTCGTGGCGGGCGGGAAGCGGTACGACGTCATCGTCTCGCGTTCGGACATCGTGGACCCGGCCGGCGCCGTGAGGGGATGCGTGCTCCTCCTCCGGGACATCACCCGGATGAAGGAGCTCGAGTCGCAGTCCGAACGGAACCGCCGGCTCATCCGGATGGGCGAGATGGCCGCCAAGATCGTGCACGAGATCCGCAGCCCGCTTTGCAGCATCGAGCTCTATGCGACGATGCTCGAGAGCGAACTCGGCGAGGGGGAGCCGGCCAAGCTGTCCCGGGGGATCTCGAGCGGCATCCTGAGCCTGAACAACATCCTCACGAACATGCTTCTTTTCGCGAAGCGGCAAAAACCCGCGCCGGCGCGGATCGCCGCCGCAGACGTCGTCGACGAAACCCTTCGCCTGCTGGATCCGATGATCGGCTCGCGGGGGATCCCTGTGGAACGCAGCGTGTCGGGGGCGCCGGTTTTGGACGGCGACCCGGTGCTTCTCAAGCAGGTCCTGCTGAACGTCGCCCTCAACGCCGTGCAGGCGACGGACGGCGGGGGACGGATCCGGGTATCCGTGCGGGAGGAGGACGGCGGGGCGGTCATCGAGGTGTCCGACGAGGGCGCGGGGATCCGGGAAGAGGACCTGGAACGGATCTTCGACCCGTTCTTCAGCACGAAGGTGAAGGGAACGGGGCTCGGCCTGGCGATCGCTTCGCGGATCATGGAGTCGCACGGCGGGTTCATCCGGGTCCGCAGCGAGGTGGGCAGGGGCAGCGCCTTCGCGCTCCACTTCCCCCCCGCCGGCGGGACGGGAGAGGAGTCCGCCGCGTGAAACCGATCCTCGTCGTGGACGACGACCCCCAGATGCGTTCGGCCCTGAAGGAAGCGATCCACAGGATCGGGCTCGGCGCCGAAGCGTGCGAGAACGGCCTGGAGGCGATCGGCAGGATCTCGCGGACCGGTTATTCGCTCGTCGTGACCGACATGAAAATGCCGGGGATGGACGGGTTGGCCCTCCTCCGGGAAATCCGGAGGCGCTCCGCGAGCCAGCCGGTCCTCGTCATCACCGGGTACGGGACCGTGGAGAACGCCGTCGAGACGATGCGGGAAGGGGCGACGAACTATCTCCTGAAGCCGTTCTCCTTCGAGGCATTGAAAAAAGCGGTCGAGTCCGCGATGCCGCGGCCGGGCCGGGACCGGGAGATCCTCACCGCCGACCCGGGGATGAAGAAGATCCTCGCCCTCGCCCGCAACATCGCGGCCAGCGACATCTCCGTGCTGATCCACGGGGAGAGCGGAACGGGGAAGGAACTGCTCGCGCGCTACATCCACGAGTCCGGCCGGCGGGCCGAGCGGCCCTTCGTGGCCGTCAACTGCGGGGCCATTCCCGAAAACCTGATGGAGTCCGAACTGTTCGGGCACGAGAAAGGGGCGTTCACCGGCGCCGCCGACAGGAAAAAAGGGAAGATCGAACTGGCCGGCGGCGGAACGATCCTGCTCGACGAGATCGGCGAAATGCCGCTGGCGCTCCAGCCGAAGCTCCTGCGGGTCCTCCAGGAACGGGAGGTCGACCGGGTCGGCGGCAAGGAGCCCGTTCCCGTCGACGTCCGGGTGATCGCCACGACGAACCGGGACCTCCAGAAGGAGTGCCGGGAAGGCCGCTTCCGCGAGGATCTCTTCTATCGGCTCAACGTGTTCCCGGTGAAGCTCCCCCCCCTGAGAGAGCGTCCCGCGGACATCCCCCTCCTGGCCGGGCACTTCGCGGAAAAATTTTCCGCCGCCGAGGAGAAGCCGGTCGATGGATTCACGGCCGAGGGAATGGAACTGCTCAAGCGCCGGCCGTGGCGGGGGAACATCCGGGAGCTCGAAAACGTCATCCGGCGGGCCGTGCTGCTCTGCGAGCGGGGCGCCATCGGCGCCGATTCCCTGCTGTTCGACGATCCGGCGGAACCTGCCGGTTTCAATGGAAAAATAAGGGACATGGAGAAGGAGCTGATCCTTCGGACCTTGAAGGAGGTCGACGGGAACAAGGCCCGGGCGGCGAAGGTTCTCGGGGTGACGGTCCGGACGATCCGGAACAAGCTGAACGAGTACGGTCCCTGATCGGCGCCGTATTGGCACGCTTGTTGTATCAGGAGGAGGCAAGATGAGCGATATCTTCAAAATACTCGAGGGGCGGATCCACGCATCGAACGTCCGCCACGGCGTGATCGCCTCCAACATCGCCAACGTCGACACGCCCGGCTACAAGGCCCGGGACGTCAAGTTCGACGATACGCTCCAAAAGGCCACCATCGAACTGCGGAACACCGACCCCGGCCACCTGTCCGGGAACGGCGGCCAGGCGGCCGGACGCGAAGTCGCGGTGGACCAGCGGCCGTCCTGGGGCGACAACAACAACGTGGAACTCGACGTGGAAGTCGCGAAAATGACCGAAAACGCGATCTTTTTCCAGGCCGCCACCACGCTTCTTTCCAAGAACATCCAGATGTACAAGGCGGCGCTGCGGAGGTAGGGATGAATTCGTTCGACGTTCTGAAGATCAGCGGATCGGCCCTCGAGGCGCAGCGGCGGCGGATGAACGTCATCGCCTCGAACCTGGCGAACGCCCAATCGACCCGGACGGAAGAGGGCGGACCGTACAAGCGGCAGGACGTCGTCTTCGCCTCCACGGCCGTCGAAACGAATCCCGTGGAGCTCAAGGGTGTCAAGGTTGCCGACGTCGTCACCGACGGAAAACCGCCGAAGATGGTCTACGACCCCGGCCACCCCGACGCGGACAAGGACGGCTTCGTGGCGATGCCGAACATCAACTCGATGGAGGAGATGGTCAACATGATGATGGCATTCCGCGCCTACGAGGCGTCCGTGGCGACCTTCAACACGGCCAAGACCATGATGCTCAAGACGCTCGAGCTCGGGAGGGTCTGATGGCGGACATGCGGATCGCGGGCATCGGCGGCGTCGGGAATCCGGCGGCTGTCGGGAAATCCGGCAAGGCGGAACGGCATGCCGTGTTCGACGAGATCCTTTCGGACGCCGTGGGGAAGATCTCCCAGGTCCAAAAAGATACGGAGACGGCGGTCCGGGAACTCTCCTCGGGCGGCGACGTGACCGGCGCCATCATCGCGATGGAGAAGGCGGACATGACGTTCCAGTTGATGGTCGAGGTCCGGAACCGGCTGATCACCGCATACGAAGAGATCATGCGGATGTCCATCTGACCTTCCCATAGGAAGAGAGGCCGACGGGGATGCCCGATATGTTCGACATCGTCAAGGAGTGGCCGGCCCGTAAGAAGGCGATCGCCTTCGCGGTGACCGTCGCGTCGATCGCACTGCTCGTCCTGGCGGTCACGTGGTCCCAGAAGGAGGATTACCAGATCCTCTTCACGAACCTTTCCGAGGCGGACGCCGGCCAGATCGCCCAGAAGCTGAAGGAAATGAAGCTGCCGTACAAGGTCGAGGCGGGCGGGATCTTCGTCCCGTCGGGCAAGGTGTACGACGCGCGCCTCCAGCTCGCCTCCCAAGGGCTGCCGCAGGGAGGCGGGGTCGGTTTCGAGATCTTCGACAAGACGAGCTTCGGCACGACGGAGTTCGTCCAGAAGCTGAACTATAAGAGGGCGCTCCAGGGAGAGCTCGCCCGGACCATCATGGCGATGGGGGCGGTGGAGCAGTGCCGGGTCCACTTGGCGATCCCGGAGAAGTCGCTGTTCGTGCGGGAGGGCGAGGAGGATCGGCCCACTTCCTCCGTGCTCCTCCGGTTGCGGCAGGGGAAGGCGTTGTCCACCGCCCAGGTGGACGGGATCGTGCACCTCGTCGCCAGCAGCGTCGAAGGGCTCGATTCGAAGGACGTGACCGTCGTGGACTCGAAGGGCAATGTCCTCTCCAGGCCCGCGGGGGAAGTCGCGGGCCTGAGCGCGAGCCAGTTCGAGTTCCAGAACAGCTACGCGAAGGATCTCGAGTCGCGGATCGCCGGCATCCTGGAGCCGGTCGTGGGAAGGGGGAAGGTCCGGGCGAAGGTTTCCGCGGTGATCGACCTGAGCCGGGTGGAGACGACCGAGGAGAAGTTCGACCCCGAGAGCCAGGTTGTCCGCAGCGAGCAGAAGCAGACCGAAAAGTCGTCGACCGTCGGCGCGAGCGGCGTCCCGGGGGTGTCCTCGAACCTCCCGGCGAAGACGGCGGCCGCGTCGACGCCCGCGCAGGGACTGGCGGAGAAGCAGAGCCAGACGGTGAACTACGAGATCACGAAGGTGACGAGCCGGACGGTCAACACCCCCGGACTCGTAAAGAAGCTTACGGCCGCGGTCCTCGTGGACGGCACCTACGTTCCCCCGCACGGGGTCAACGAGATGAAATACGTCCCCCGCCAGGTAGAAGAGATCCG
>JAJZRM010000076.1 GCA_021802685.1 Deltaproteobacteria bacterium
CCTCCGCGAGCAGGATGTTCACCGATTCCCTCTCGGGCTCCAGCGTCTCGGCCTTCAATAACTGTTCCAACCCTTCGTCGATCATCTCCAGCCGGAGGAAGAACTTCCCCATGAAAAGGTTCACGTCGTAGTCGGAGGGGAACTCCTGCTGGAGGCGGGAGTAGATCCGGATCATCGCCTGGGGACGCTCCGTCTCGATGCAGAGGTCCTCCAGCTTGATGAGGAAAACGGGGTTTCGCGTGACGCGGAACCCCTGGAGGAGGATTTCGGTGGCTTCGTCGAGGTTGCGCGCCCGCAGGTAGTCGGAAAGGGCGATGTACGACGCGCAGAAGGCGGCGTCGTCCTTGATGATGTCCCGGAGGCGCCGTTCCGCGTCGTCGGCCTTCCCCTGGGAGAGGCGCACCAGCGCCTTCTCGTACCGGAGGGCGGTGAACAGGGCGACGTCCGGCGGGGAGGCGTCCTTCCCCCGGTGGCGGATCAGCTTCTTCTGCTCGGCGTAGGCGGGGACCATGTCTCCCCGCGCAATGTGGATGTCCCGGATCCCCTCCCAGGCGCGCGGGTTTTCACCTTCCGTGTCTTCCACGGCCTTGAGGGCCGACAACGCCCCCTCGGGATCGTTCATCCTGCGGTACAGGCGGGCGAGCCGGAAGTAGACCGAGAGGTCGGACGGGTCGATCTGTTTCACCCGCGTGAGGGCCTTCACGGCCTCGAGAGGATTCCCCATCTCTTCCTGGGTGGAGGCGAGCAGCTCCAGCGCCTCGCGGTCCTCCGGGTTGACGGAAAGGCTGCGCGTGAGCTCCTTCACGGCCTCGAGGAGCATGCCCCGCTGGACCAGCTCCGCCGCCTTCACCGCTCTTGCCCGCGCCGCGTTCCGGCGATGCCTCTCCCTGCGTTCCCGCCAGTTCCGCGACGCGGTCGTGACGTCGTTGACCATCGTCCCGAGAATGACCATCGCCGCTCCCAGGGAAAAGGAGAGGATGGCCAGGTGGGAGACCGCCATGTCCGTCTGCCGGGAGGGGGAGTAGAAGAACGGGATGCGCTGCCCGTTCAGAACGGAGATGTAGTAGAACGCGACCAGGATGACGACGAACAGCAGGAAGAGCAGCCGGACCGCCATGCCTATTCTCCCGGGACGGGCACCTCGGGCGCCGCTCCCCACAGCCGGTCGAAGTTGTAGAACTCGCGAACGCTGGCCAGGAACACGTGGACCACGAAGTCCCCGTAGTCGATCAGCGCCCAGCGTCCGTCGCGGAAGCCCTCGACTCCCAGGGGCCGGACGCCGTGCTCCTTTTTCAACGTCTCCTCGATGTGCTGCGCCAGTGAGGCGACCTGCCGGTCCGAGCTGCCGGAGCAGATCAGGAAATAGTCGGTGAAGCCGGCGATCTCCCGGACATCGAGGGCGCGGATGTCCCGGCCCTTCTTCTCCCGGGCCAGCAGGGCGCAATGGATCAGTGTGTCCCGCGTTGTGATGGCCGGCTATCCTCTCTCTTCCCCTCGGTACAGCCCCTGGACCGCGATGTACAATTCCACCTCCGGCGGGACGAGCCCTCGGATGGACCTTCCCCGCCGAACCTTGTCCCGGATGGAACGCGACGAGATGTCCAGGGCCGGAAGATCGGGGCACAGCACCTTGCGCCCGCCGGGGAGACGGTAGGTACGTCCCGGTAAACTATAACAACGGTTCTCCTCCAGTTCAAGACGCACCCCCGGAGGGAACGCGGATTCCGGGGAGGTCCCCGGACGGGGGAGCAGCAGGAAGTCGCACGCGTCGAGCAGCTCCTCGAACCGGTGCCACGTCGCGATCTCGGAGAAGGCGTCGGCGCCGACGAGGAACAGCACCTCGGCGCCCGGATTCGCCTCCCGCGCCTCCCGGACCGTGAGCAGGGAATAGGACGGACCGTCGCGCCGCAGCTCCATGTCCAGGACCTCCAGTCCGTCGATTCCGGCGACGGCGGCCCGGGCCATGGCGAGGCGGTGCTCCGCGGGGGTCACGGGCGCGCGCGGCTTCTTGTGGGGGGGACGGGCGGCGGGGACGAGGAAGAGGCGGGGGAGCCCGAACGACTCCCGCACCTCGATCGCCATCCGCAGGTGGCCGTAGTGGATGGGGTCGAAGGTGCCGCCGAAGAGGGCGACGCCCGGGATTTCCGCGTGCACTACTGCCGCACCTGGCCGTCCCCGAAGGCCACGAACTTGGATGTCGTGAGCTCTTCGAGGCCCATCGGGCCGAAGGCGTGGATCTTCGTGGTGCTGATCCCGATCTCGGCGCCGAGTCCCAGCTGGTAGCCGTCGTTGAAGCGGGTCGACGCGTTCACCAGCACCAGGGAGGAATCCACTTCGCGCAGGAAGCGCATCGCGCGGGCGTGGTCGCGGGTGAGGATGGCCTCCGTGTGGAGGGAGCCGTGCCGCCGGATGTGCTCCATCGCGGCGTCCATCGAGGGGACCACGCGCACCGCCAGGATCAGGTCGAGGTACTCCGTTCCCCAATCCGCCTCCGTCGCGGGGACGGTCCCGGGGACCAGGCGCACCGTTTCGGGACAGCCGCGGAGCGCGACCCCCTCGCGGGACATCGCCTCCGCCACCTTCGGCAGGAACGCCGGGGCGATCGCTTCATGCACGAGCAGCGTCTCCATCGCGTTGCAGACGCCGGGGCGCTGCGCCTTCGCGTTGACGCACACCCGCACGGACGGGGCGACGTCGGCGTCCTCGTCCACGTAGATGTGGCACACCCCCTTGTAATGCTTGATCACCGGGATGCGGGACTTCTCCGCGACGCTCCGGATGAGTCCCTCGCCGCCCCGGGGGATGATGAGGTCGATGCTGTCCTCCTGCGCGAGCATCGCGTCGATCGCCGCGCGTTCCGTGACCGGGATGAAGGAGACGGCGTCCGCGGGCAGCCCCGACGCGAAAAGAGCTTCCCGCAGGATCTCCGCGATGGCGGCGTTCGAGTGGATCGCCTCCGACCCGCCCCGCAGCACGACGGCGTTGCCGGACTTGACGCAGAGCGCCGCGGCGTCCGCGGTGACGTTGGGCCGCGATTCGTAGATGATCCCGATCACGCCGAGGGGGATTCTCATCCGCCCGACGAGCAGGCCGTTGGGGCGGCGTTCCATCCGCTCGATCCCTCCCACGGGATCGGGCAGGGCGATCACCTCCTCGATCCCGTCGGCCATCTGGCGGATCCTGGCGCCGTCGAGCAGCAGCCGGTCCGTCATCGCCGCCGACAGCCCCCGCGTTTTCCCCGCCTCGAGGTCCTTCGCGTTCTCTTCCATGAGGAACGCAGCGCGGGACCGCAGCCCTTCCGACATCGCCCGCAGGGCGGCGTTCTTGACCCGCGTCCCGGCGTGCGCCAGGGCGGGGGCCGCCGTTTTCGCGGCGCGGCAGATGTCCATCACCATCGTTTCGATCGTCCCGGTCTCGCTCATCGTCATGCGGTTCCTTTCCTGGGGCACTTAGGGTTTCGGGGAGGGAAGGATCGTCAGGTCGTCGCGGTGCACCACCTCGGCCGGGGTCTCCGCGCCGAGGAGCCTGCGGACCTCGTCGCTTCGCTTCCCCTTTCCCCGGTCCACCTGCTCCCTGGTCCACCGCGCGATCCCCCGAGCGAAGACGCGTCCCCGCTGGTCCGCGATGGACACCACTTCCCCCCGGAGGAACTTCCCCTGCGCGCCGATCACCCCGGCCGGGAGGAGGCTCTTTCCGCCCTCGAGCAGCACCTTCCGGGCCCCGTCATCCACCAGCACCGTCCCGTGGGCGTTCCGGGCGTAGGCGATCCACATCTTGCGGGTCGACAGCTTCCCGGTGTTCCTCGGCAGGATCAGCGTGCCGGCGTCCTTCCCTTCGAGGGCGTCCAGGACCGAACGCTTCGTGAGGCCGGAGGCGATGACCACCGGGATCCCGGAGGCGGAGAGCACCCGGGCCGCATGGATCTTGGACCCCATCCCCCCGGTGCCCGCGGCGGAGATCCCCTCCCCGGCGGCCTCCCGGATCGAATCGTCGTCGGGATTTTCGACGAGCGGGATGCGGCGCGCGTCGGGATGCCGGTGCGGGTCTTTCGTGAAGAGCCCGTCGCTGTCGGTCAAAAGGATCAGGAGGTCCGCGCCGATCATCTGGGTGACCAGAGCGGCCAGGTGGTCGTTGGCGCCCCGTTCGTCCCCCTCGAGGCGGATCTCCTCTGTGGCCACCGTGTCGTTCTCGTTGACGATGGGCACGATTCCACGGGAAAGGAGGGTCTCCAGGGTGTTCCGGGCGTTGACGTACCGCCCGCGGTCCTGGAAATCCTCGTGGGTCAGGAGAAGCTGCGCCACGTGCCGGCCGTGCTTCTCGAAGGCCCGTTCATAGGCGCGCATGAGCGTGGTCTGCCCGACCGCCGCCGCCGCCTGCTTGAGGGCCACCGACCGAGGACGCTGCGCCATCCCGAGCTTCTTCCTCCCCGCGGCGACCGCCCCGGACGTCACGACGACGAAGGAAACCCCCATCTCCGACCACGAGAAGGAGAGCTGCGCGGCGATCGCACGGATGGTCGACTCCCGAAGGCCCTCCACCGGATCGGTGACCGTGCCGCTCCCCAGCTTGACCACGACCCGCCGAATCCCCGGGAAGGAGAGGCCCGCCCTGCGGCGCCTCTTGATGGAATCCTCAGTCGTCATGCCGGGACCTCCTTCCGAGGACGAGAAGGGCGTCGAGGAGGGGTCCGATCCCCTCGCCCGTAGCGGCGGAGATGCGGTGGGGGTCCCCCTGGAGGGGGCCGATCTCCCGCAGGGCGCCTTCCGCGTTCCCGCGCGCCTCCGGGAGATCCATCTTGTTGAAGACGAGCAGCGTGGGGCGGCCCAGGAGCCCCGGCTGGAACTTTTCCATTTCGTCTCGGACGGTCCGGTACGCCTCCACGATCCGCGGCGGCTCCTGCGACCCGTCGAGGACGTGGATCAGCCCCTCCGTCCGCTCGAGGTGCCGAAGGAACCGGTGACCCAGCCCCGCGCCCCGGTGCGCCCCCTCGATCAGGCCGGGAAGGTCCGCCACGACGAACTCCTCGTCCCGATGCGACACCACTCCGAGGACCGGGGACAGCGTGGTGAACTCGTAGTCCGCGATCTTGGGCCTGGCCCGCGAGATGCGGGAGAGCAGGGTGGATTTCCCCGCGTTGGGCAGGCCGATCAGTCCGAATTGCGCGAGGAGCTTCAGCTCGAGCCGAAGGCGCCGTTCCTGGCCGGGCCGGCCCGGTTCCGCGTTGTCGGGCGCCTGGTTCACCGGGGAGGTGAACGAAGCGTTCCCGCGTCCCCCGCGGCCGCCGACGGCGGCGACGTACGTTTCCCCCGGCCGGGTCAGGTCGGCCAGGGTCTCGCCGGTGTCCGCGTCGAGGACGACGGTTCCCGGCGGGACGGCGATCCGAAGGTCGGGACCGTTCCTGCCGTGCATGTTCTTCCCCTTGCCGTGCTCGCCGCGCTTCGCCTTGTGGAGGTTGCGGTAGCGGAAGTCGAGAAGGGTGAAAAGGTGGGGGCTCACCTCGAGGAGGACGCTCCCTCCGTTTCCCCCGGTGCCTCCGTCGGGACCTCCCCGGGGAACGTACTTCTCCCGCCGGAAACTGACGCAGCCCCGGCCACCGTCCCCGGAACGGACGGTGATCGTTGCCTCGTCGATGAAGTGCATGAAGATGCGGGGCGTTACGAAACGGAGAGGACGGAAACCCTCTTGCGGTCTTTCCCCATGCGGTCGAACCGGACCACCCCGTCGATCAGCGCGAACAGGGTGTGGTCCCGGCCCATCCCCACGTTGTCCCCCGGGTGCACCGCGGTTCCCCGCTGGCGGATGATGATGGCGCCGGCCGACACCGCCTGGCCGCCGAACAACTTGACGCCGAGCCGCTTGCTCTGGCTGTCCCGCCCGTTTCTCGAACTGCCAACGCCTTTTTTATGCGCCATGGACTCTTTGCTCCTTGTCCCCGGGTCATGCGAACCGGATATCGGTCACGGAAAGCATCGTGAACGGCTGGCGGTGCCCCTGCTTGCGGGCGAAGCCTTTGCGCCGCTTGTACTTGTAGATCACGATCTTCTTCCCTTTTCCGTTGCGTACCGCCTTGCACAATACCGCGGCGCCGCCGACGGTGGGCGTGCCCACGGTCGTGCCCTCGTCGGTGGAAACCATCAGGACCTCCCCGAGTTCCACCGTATCGCCGGGTTCGACCGGAAGCTTTTCCACCTGGATCACATCGCCCGGGGAAACGCGGAGCTGCTTTCCCCCCGTGCGGACAACGGCATACATGGCATCGACCTCCATCCCGTTCGATAAGAACAAATTACTATATGGAAAGAGGTTTCCCCTGTCAACATCGAATACTGCCGCTGATATCGGCGCCTTTGAAGATATATAATACTACGCGAAAAGGGGGAAATCCGCGGATGAAGGACGTCGTGATCGTGGGGGGAGGCCCGGCCGGGCTCCTCCTGTCGCACTGCTTGCGGGAACACGGGATCGGCTACCAGACCTTGGAACGGGGGAAGATCGGCCAGGCTTGGCGGGACATGCGCCCCGGGATGGAACTGCTCTCCCCGTCGGTTCCCGGGACCGACTGGACCTCCCTGATTCTGAGTCAGCCCCTCTGGGCGCTTCCCGGCGCGCGAAGGCCCTTCCCCACCCGGGAGGATTTCCTTTGTTACGTGGAAGCCTTCGCCCGGGACAACCAGCTGTTCGTGGAGGAGCGGACCCCGGCCGTCAAGGCGCGGGTCGAGCCGGGAAGGTTTTCCGTCACCACCGGCGAGGGGGCGGAGATTCCTTGCCGTTTCCTGGTGATCGCCACGGGAGCGTCTTCCGTCCCGCACTACCCGGAGATCCCCGGGATCGCCGGGAATCCGTGGATTCTCCACTCGGCCGACTTCGTCAACTGCATGGCGTACGACCGGAAGCGGGTGCTGGTGATCGGCGGGGGAAATTCCGCCGCCGAGCTGTGCACCGAGCTCGCCGGGACCGGCCTCGTGACGCTGTGCACCAGGAATCCGTTGCGGTATTTCAGCGAGACGGGGGACCTCGAAGATATCCGGGGTTCCTCGGAGAGCGTCCTCAAGGAACTGATCCGCTTCCGGATCATTTCGGTGCGCGAGGCCGATGCCGTGGTGGCCATTGCGGATCGCACCGTCCGGTTCATGAGCGGCGCGGAGGAAACGTACGACTGGATCGTCTGCGCCACGGGGTACCGTCCCCGGTGGATGCCCGTGGAAGGCGGCGCGATCGAGACCTCGGAGGACGGTTTCCCGAGGATCTCCCCGGTCGGGGAGTCGACGGTGCCCGGATTGTATTTCTGCGGATCGCTGGCGAAGTTCCACAGGCGCTGCGCCTTCATCCACGGTTTCCGGAACTACGTCGAAAAGGTGTTCTGGGACATCGCCGACCGGCTCTAGCCCGCCTATCTATCCCGCAGTTCCCTTTCCGAACACCGGCATGCGGTATTGGAGCGCCTCGCCGATGTGGGGGAGTCCCACGCGCGCGTCTCCGGCCAGGTCAGCGATCGTCCGGGCCGCGCGGCACGTCCTGCCGATGGACCTTCCCGACAGGGACAACCGTTCCGCGGCCCGCATCAGTAACCTCCGCGCCTCGGGGGTCAGGTCCCGCAGCAGATCGGCGGTCGATGCGCGGACGGTTCCGTTCGCCCGGAAGGGGCGCCCCGCGTACCGCGCCTCCTGGAGAACCCGGCAGGCATCGACCCGCCGGCGGACTTCGCCGGACGTTTCCCCCGCGGAATCCCCCGACCACGCTTCGGGCGGCAACGGACGGACGGTGACCGACAGGTCGATCCGGTCGAGGAGGGGGCCTGAAAATTTCCGGGAGAACCGCTCGAGTGCGTGGGGCGGGCACCTGCAGATCCGCCGGGAATCGCCCGCGTTCCCGCAGGGGCACGGGTTGGACGCCGCCAGCAGCAGGAACCGGCAAGGAAAGCGGTACCGGCGGCCCGCGCGCGAAATCCGGATCTCCCCCGACTCGATCGGCTGCCGGAGCGCTTCCCTCGCTTCGGTCCGGAATTCGGAGAATTCGTCCAGGAACAGCACTCCCCCGTGAGCGAAGGACACCTCGCCCGGCCGGGGCGGATTTCCGCCGCCGAGGAGTCCCGCCGCGGTAGTGGAGGAGTGGGGCGCCCGGAACGGCCGGCGCTGGAGCGGGCGCGGCCAGGGAGGCTCGCCTGCCGCGCTGTAGATCCGGGTCGCTTCGAGCGCTTCGGGGGACGTAAGCGACGGCAGGATCCCGGGCAACCGCTCCGCGAGCATCGTCTTGCCGCACCCCGGAGGCCCCACCATGAGCATCGCGTGGCAACCCGCCGCGGCGATTTCCAGGGCGCGCCGGGCCAGCGGCTGGCCCACCACGTCGGAGAGATCCGGGGGACGGCCTCCGGCCGGGACGCCGGAGTCGTCCCGCGCGGCATCGACGGAAAGGCAGCCGTCCGCTTCGGCGGCGGGAAGGATTCCCGCTTCGAGGACGGCCGCGGCTTCCCGGAGGGACCGGACGGCCGCCACGCGCACTCCCGGAACGAGCCGTGCCTCTTCCCCGTTGGCGGCGGGGGTGATCACGCCGGGCACCCCGAGGTCCCGGGCCAGCAGGGCCTGGGAAAGTGCGCCCCGGACCGGCCGCACGCAGCCGTCCAGGGAAAGTTCCCCGGCGATGATCCAGTTTTCGAGGGAATCCCCCGGCAGGATCCCTTCGGCGCACAGCACCGACAATGCGATGGGCAGGTCCAACAACGCGCCGTCCTTCCGGAGATCGGCGGGCGCCAGGTTGACGGTGACCTTGCGGCCCGGGAACGGGAGCCCGGAATTCCGTATGGCGGCGCGGATCCGGTCGTCGCTTTCCCGGACCGCCCCGCCGGGGAGTCCCACCACCGTGTATGCCGGGAGTCCCTTGGCGATGTCCGTTTCCACCTCCACGGGGACGGCATCGATCCCAAGCACGGCGAAGGATACTGCCCGGACAAGCACGCGATGCGGCCTCCTTGATCCCCCGGGCGTCGCTTCCCGGGATGAACGTCCGTGAAGGACTCTAGCAAGCGGCGTGCCGTATCGGCGCGGTGGCGCTTGCGTTCCGGATAACGGATAATAGGGATGCGCCCGGCCTTGCGCCCGGGAAATCTCCGATAGACGAGGTCAGTCCTCGTGGGAACCCTCACCTATCTCAGGAATTTCTTCACGGACAAGTACATCGCTTCGGTGACCCCGACGTCGATCTACGGCGTCCGCAAGGTGTGCGGGAAAATCGACTTCGCAAGGGCCGGCACGATGATCGAGTTCGGCCCGGGCACGGGCGTGTTCACGCGCTATCTGCTGGAGAGGATCCGGTTCGACGCCCGGCTGATTCTCATCGAACGGAATCCCGCCTTCGCCGCGATCCTCCGGGAGAAGTTCCCGGATCCCCGGGTTACCGTCGTCCATGACAGCGCGGAAAACGTCCATCCGATCCTCGATGCGCGCGGCGGACTCCCGGCGGACTGCATCCTGTCGGGGATCCCGTTCTCCTTCCTTCCGGCGGAAGTGAGGAAGCACATCCTCCTGGGAAGCCACGCCGTGCTGCGGCCGGGAGGGAAGTTCCTCGCGTACCAGACCTTCTACCAATCCGCCGCCCATCTCCGCGTACCGTTGGAAGAGCGGTTCGGATCCATCCGCCTGGAGTACGAAATGCGCAACATCCCGCCTTTGAGCATCTACGAGGCGATCAAAGAGAACGGCGCGTGATCCCCATTGATGACCGGCAGCACTTCTAAGTACCGCTGTACATAAATACGATGACGTATTATAGGCGGCATGTTACCATCCTCTTAAACGATGAGGGGGGTGGATATGCCAAGGAAAAGCCCAT
>JAJZRM010000077.1 GCA_021802685.1 Deltaproteobacteria bacterium
GGTGTGGGGAACTCGAAGCGCACCTTGAGCGTGCGGCTCTCGGGAGAAAGCGTGGGATAGATGAAAGAGACCTTTCCTTTCAGGCGAAAACCGGGGTCGAACTCCGGCGACAGGGTCGCTTCCTGTCCCAGGCGCACCGCCCTCGCCTCGTACTCGTAGAGGTCCGCTTCGATCCAGATCCGTGAAAGGTCGGTCACGACGAAGAGTTCCATGCCGGGCATGATCCGCATCCCTTCGAAGACGCCCTTGGCCGTCACGTATCCCGATATCGGGGCGTTCAGCGTGACGGTGCGCCGGACCTTCCCCGTGCGCTCCAGGTCGGAGACGAAGCTCCGCGGCACGTCGAATCGCTCGAGACGCATCCGCGCCGCCTCGGCCAGCGACGAGGACATCGCCCGGGCATCCTCGAAAGAGGCATCCTTCATCCGATCGACGGCCGAGAGCGCCAGCAGGTATTCCCGCTGCGTGGACACCAGCTCGGGCGAGTAGATCTCCAGGAGCGGCTGGCCCTTCGTCACCAGCTGCCCGGTGAAGTTGGTGTGCAGCTTCTCGATCCATCCATCGATCTTGGTATGGACATGCCGGATTCGAGTCTCGTCGGGGACGACGTTTCCGACCGCCCGGACGGAACGGCGGATCTTCTCACGCGCGGCGGGAGCGGTCTGGACTCCGGCCAGGCGGAGGCGTTCGGAACCCACCTTGACCGTGGAGTATCCTTGAACGGCGCTCCCTCCGCTTTCGCCGCCGACTTCGTCGCTGTACACCGGCACATAGTCCATGCCCATCTCGTCCTTGGCCGGGACGGGCGAGGTGACGCCCGGCTTCATGGGATGGCGGTAGAACAGGAGCTTCCGCTCGACTTTCGCGGGGCCGCCGGTCCCGGCAGGCCGGCCGGCCGCGGTTGCCGCGCCGGGCGCAGCCGCCGCGTCGGCATCTTCGATCCTGGTGAGCGTCATGCCGCAGATGGGGCACTTTCCCGGCTTGTCGGAGATGATGAAGGGGTGCATGCCGCAGGTGTACTTCGCCGAGACGCCATGGACGGCCGTCGCGGCGTTGTCCCCCGGGTGGATGTGCAGCAGGACGTGAAAAGACGGCACATTGAAGAAAGCCCATCCGCCGGCGCCGAGAACGACGAGGACCAGCAGGGCCACGCCGATCCTCACCGCCCGGGACCTCTTCTTCGCCGGGGCGGCCTCCGTCTCTCGGGGGGGCTGGGGTGAAGCCCCCGGCGCCTGCGTGTTCGGGGTTTCCTGTTCCGCACCTTCTTTTCTTTCTTCGCTCATCATCCTTCTCCGATGGTTGTTACTTCAGTTCCCTGCCGACGGCCGCTTCGAGCTGCGCCTTCGTTACGTATTGGTCCATCAACATCCCCAGGTAGTCCCTCCGGAAATTGAGGACGGCGATGATCGCATCCACCAGCGTGGGGAAGTCGATCGTTCCCACCTGGTACGCCTCGACATTCGCCTGGAAGGTCTGTTCCGCCTGAGGGATGAGCGTTGTCCGGTAGAGGGCCGCCAGCTCCGCGCGGTTCTCCACCGTGGCCACGGTGTTCCCGACCCGGTTCGACGTTTCCAGGTCCAGATTTTCGAGTTCCCGGACGGCCATCCGCTTCTCCGCCTCCATTTCACGGACGGCGGGGGCGAGTTTCTCCTTCCTCCAGATGGGAAGGTTCATCTCCACCATGGAGGAGAACATGTCGGGGCGCCTCGTCCCGTCGGGCATGTCATCGCGCTGCATGTAGGAAACACCCACTTCGAAATCGGGGTAATACTCCTTCTTCGCCAAGGCGACCGCGGCCTCTCCACGGTCGACCCGCGCCTGGAGGGCCTTGCGGGCCGGCCGCTCGCCTTTGTAGATCTCCACCAACTCTTCCGGGCGGAGCGGGGAACGGAATTCCGGCAGATCCTCGAGCGGCGGCACGGCCCGGTCCGGCGACAGGGCCGCCAGGGTATTGAGGCGGATCGAGAGGACCTTCTCACGGTTTTCCAGCGTGAGCAGCATATCCTGCATCCGGCCCAGCTCGACCTGCGCCCGAAGGACGTCGGACTGGACCGTCTTCCCCACGGTGTACATCTCCCGGGAAACCGCTATGGTCTCCCGCATGACGGCCTGGCTGCCCCGCACCACGTCCGACTGCCTGCGCACGAACGCCAGCTCCGCGTAGGCCATCTTGATCTCGGAGCGCAGCATGTTCCGCATCTCCTGGAGGTCGAACTCGGTCTGCTCCTTCTCGCGCGAGACGACCTCGGTCCGCAGCTTCCGTTTCCCCGGGTAGGGGAACATCTGCGACAGGCCGATCTCCTTCCCCGTCATGTCCTCCTCACGGAAGCTCCACGATCGGACCGGCACGTTGGAGATCCCGAAGCGAAGTTTCGGGTCGTCGAGGGCTCCGGCGACGACGGCGGCGTTTTCCTTCGCCCGGATCCTTTCCTGCATCGATGCGAGTGAAGGATTGTTGGCGAAGGCGGTGTCGACATAGAAGGAAACCGGCTGCATCGGCCCCCCCGCCCGGGCGCCCGTGGCCGTCGCGACAACGGCCAGCACCAGGAAAAGGATCGAGCTCCGGCACATACGGACCGCGGCGAGCCTCGTCGTCGAATGGTATCTTCCTCGCATTCCCCTATTCCTTCTCTGCGATGTGTCGTTTTATGCGAAGGTATTTTACTTCACAGTCGGTGGGCAGCAGCCGCCTTCCGACCCGACTCCCGACCCGACTCCCGACCCGCATCCGCCCCCGGTCCCTCCCGCAGCCGCCGCCTTTGCCGGCTGGTAACCGATGAAGCCGCCCAGAAGCAGTGTCGCCGTCACCGACAAAGCCATCGCGACAATGATGGAAACGACCCACGCCCTCCATGTCGGACCGGGCCGCCTTTCCGCGCCGGAAGGTTCCGCTTCCATGCGATGCTCCGCCTCTTCAAAAGATTCCATCTCTTTTTCCATGTTCTCCTCCCCTCCTGATCTCCCGGGGGTTTATACCGCCGCCGATTCCGCGCGCGATGACCGGAACTCCCTGTCCTCCTCGACCTCTCCGTCGCGCAGGCGGATGGACCGCGTTGCGCGGGAAAGGTTCGCGCGGTTGTGCGTGACCATCAGGACCGTCTTCCCGCGACCGTGTAACGAAGAGAACAGGTCGAGGATTTGCTCCCCCGTCGCACTGTCGAGATTTCCCGTCGGCTCGTCCGCCAGCAGCACCGGGGGATCATGGACCAGCGACCGCGCGATGGCCACCCGCTGGCACTCCCCGCCGGACAGCTGCGACGGAAGCCGGTCCTCCTTTCCCGAAAGACCCACCGCCGCCAGCAACGCATCGGCCCGCTCCGCCTTCTCCCGGGGGGACACCCGCTCCGGCGACATGGGCACCATCACGTTCTCCCGCGCCGTCAGGTACGGCAGGAGGTTGTACGCCTGGAATACGAAACCGATCGTCTCCCGGCGGAAGTCGGCCATCCCGTCCGCCGGAAGGCCGGCGAGTTCCACCCCGTTGATCCGCACCGTCCCTTCCGTGGGAACCTGGAGGCCCCCAAGGATCGTCAGCAGGGTGCTCTTCCCCGCACCCGACTCTCCCGTGATGACGACGTACTCTCCGCCGCGGATGTCGAAGGATAGCCCCCGCAGGGCCGTCGCGCGGGTACCGTTCCTTCCGTAGGTCATCGAAACGTCTTTCAAATGGATGATGTCTTCCATGGATTCTCCCGTTGTTTTCCGGATGGGTTACAAGCTTCGGATCGCTTCCGTCGGCGAGAGGGCCGCAGCGCGGCGGGCGGGCGGAACGGCTCCGAGCAACCCGAGGGTCAGTCCCGCCGCGACTCCCAGGAGCGCCGGTGAAACCGCGATTCCCGGGTTCCCGATGCCGAACGACGGCGATGCAAGGAAAGCGACGGCGATCCCCGTCGCCGCCCCGAGGAAAGAGGCATGGAGGGACACCCAACCGGTCTCCCAGAACAGGAGGGAGAAGATCGCCCGGCGGCGGAAACCGACCGCCCGCAGGACGCCGATCTCTCCGGTCCGCTCCTGCACTCCGCCCATCACGGTCACCAGCACCAGGAGTCCTCCGATCAGCAGCACGATCGCGGAGACACCGAACCCCAGCCGGCGCAACTGGTCCACCGCGGCCTTCCGGCTCTCGACGACCTGCCGGATCGCCGACACCCTGGCGCCGGGAAGCGCCTGCCCGATCTGCGCCACGATGTCCTCCACGGGGCAGTCCTTGCAGAGGGCGGCCACTTCGAAGTACGTCACCCCCCCGGCTCTTTTCGAGAGGGACTGCACGTCCGCGATCTCTGCGATGATCATTCCGTCTTCTTTCTCCCCGGTGGGCGCCAGCACGCCCGCGACGCGGAATTGACGGCTGCCGGCGGACACGGTCCCTCCCGGCCCCTTGTCGAGAGCCGCGGCGGCTTCGGCGCCGAGGACCACTTCGCCCCGTTTCCGAACGGGGGAACCGTTGATCTTCCACCACGGACGGGCGGTCGCCATGTCGGCCCCGGGAAGCCCCATCCAGACGAGGTTCTTCCCCGAGGCGTCCGTGGCGGTCAGCAGGTACGGCACGATCGAGCGGATCCGGTCCCTGTGGCGGATCGACATGATCCGTTCCTTGTCCGACATCGTGAGGCGGGAGTGCGCCACCTCCGTGCCTCCGAGGGCGATGTCTCCGAACCCGAGGGATAACTGCTCGGTCCGCGGGGTCACCACGATGTTCGCTCCGAACCGGTCGAGCTGGTCCTGGACCGCCCCTTCCATCTGCGAGGTGATCGAGGAGATCGCGACGAACGTCGCGATCCCCAGGAAGATCCCGAGCCCCGTGAAAACGGCGCGGGACTTGCGCCGCAAGAGGTTCTTCCAGGCCAGTTTCCTGATGTTCATTCCATGGCTCCTTCGGGGGCCCTTAGGCCCGCTTCCCCGGGAAGTAATCCTTCCCCGCCTGGATGTCGCCCTTTCGGATCACCAGGAAACCGCCGTCCACCTTCCGGTCCAGCGGAGCCGGGTTGCACCCTCCCTTGACCTCGTTGACCTTCACGGAAGGGAACGTCTGCCCGCACTGGTTGCACACCATCAGGTCACCCTCCTGCCGGTATCCGCGGTTCTTGCGGTAGCAGACATCGCAGGCGTCGAACGCAGAGCGGTATGCGCCGTCGGAACTTTTCAGCGCGAAATAGTGGACCTGGCGGCCTTCCGACTCCATCGAAAGGAAAAGGGCCTTCCCCGAATCGAGGGCCGTCAGTGGAATCCTCAATGTGTCCGCCGTTTCCGTCACCCCTGCCGCTTTTGCGATTTCCGCGGGAGATTTCTTCAAGAGGCCGTCGAACACCCCGGCGTAGCCAAGCGCCGCAACCACCGCAAGAAGAATGACCACCACGGCCACCAAGCGCGTGCCGTGAGATCCTCCGCAACAGGTACCTGCGGCTTTCTTCATCGGCTTCGTTTCCATCGAACAACCCTTTTTCCCCGCTTCCTTCATTCCCTGATACCTCCCGGAACATTTTGTCTGCTAAAACAAGGCACATCTCGTGCCAACCCGATCACACTCGAAATATTTTTTATTTTCCAATAGTTACAGGCAGGTATCTCTTTCCTGGACTTCTGCTCCCCGCCATACTGAAGAATAATCCTCACTTCGGCGGAGAATATTCCTCATCCCTCAAGGGAGCGGGAGACCGGTCATTCGGCCCGCAGTCGCAAGGCGCCTCCGGCCTGCGGAAACACGCAGACGATTCCCTGCTCGATTTCGTCCGGAGGAACCTGAACTTCCCGCGCCATGGAATCAAGGTGGCACCCGCCGAGTGCCTGCTGCACGGCGAGGCGGAGGTGTTCCCATGAAAACGGCTTCATGAGGAAATAGCACGCTCCGCTCCGCATCACCTCGACGGCCGTCTCCAGGTCTCCGAAGGCGGTGACGACGATCACGGGAATGTCCGGCGCAGACGAACGGATCCTTTGCAGCACCTCGAAGCCGGAGAGGCCCGGCATCCTCAAGTCGGTGACGACGAGGTCGAATTTCTCCCGAGAAAAGACGGAAACCCCCTCCTTGCCGTCCGAAGCCGGGGTCACCTCGTACCCCGCTTTTCGGAGATTGTACAGGGACACCTCCCTTCCGACGCCGTCATCCTCAATAAACAGGATTCGCATCGTCATCGGCCTCCGGCTTCGCCGCATGGCAAGGCGTTTACCGCACGCACATTTTCCCCATCGATCGTAATATAAGAACCCTCCTCCATCGGGGAGGAGTACATCTCCCTCGCCATCCGCAAAAGGCCACGATGGTTGTATCCGCGATCTTTCTTTCGCCTCTCGAGGACCCATCCGACCGGGATCTTCGTCTTCCGGATATAATCGACACGGTAAACGGTGACGGCTCGCATCGCTTCCTCCTTCCCGATTCTGTGCCTTTCTGAACATCCATTGTCCCCGTCATGTGACACGCACGTGCCGTGCCACATGCACTGTTACAAATAATGCAGCATTAACAGTTTGTTAGTGATATACGGTTCTACACGGCAAGGGGGATCAAGGAATGTTCTTCAAGAAAGTGAAGAATCCCGTTGGGAGAATAAGGAGAGATCCAATCGGCATCTGCCCCGGTTCACGGCCTTTGAACGGGAAGGAAGAGCAGCCGGCTGGCCTTCTTCCGTTTACCCCACGTGGAGAGGGGTTCCGTCAACGCGGGAGCACTCGAGCCGCCGGGCCGCGTACAACACTTTCCATGCAGCGGAAAGGATCCGGAAAGGAATACCTTTCTTCGACCGACCATGGCGTTCACGGCATTCTCCTTATCCCGCAATCAAAGCCCGATGCGCCGGAGCCGCAGCGCATTGCCGACCACGGAGACGGAGCTCAAGCTCATGGCGGCGGCGGCGAAGATCGGGCTGAGCAGTATGCCGGAGAACGGGTAAAGGATCCCTGCCGCAACCGGCACGCCCAGTGTGTTATAGATGAAAGCGAAGAAGAGGTTCTCGCGGATGTTCCGCATCGTACCCCGGCTCAACCGGCGCGCCTTGGCGATCCCGCGCAGGTCGCCCTTTACGAGGGTCACCCCGGCGGACTGCATGGCGATATCGGTTCCGGTGCCCATCGCGATTCCGACGTGGGCCTGCGCCAGCGCCGGCGCATCGTTGATGCCGTCGCCCGCCATCGCCACCATTCGTCCCTCGCCCTGGAGCTTCCTGACCACTTCATTCTTCCGCTCGGGGAGGACTTCGGCCTCGACACGGTCGATCCCCAATTTACGTGCCACGGCTTCGGCCGTGGTCCGGCTGTCCCCGGTCAGCATGATGATCTCCACGCCGTCCCGGTGCAGCAGTTCCACGGCCTCCGCCGTCGATGCCTTGATCGGGTCGGCGACGCCCAGCAAGCCGGCCGGTTTCCCTCCGACCGCCACGAACATCACGGTCTGGCCGTCCATCCGGAGCTGTTCGGCGCGCTGCGCGAGGGATCCCGGGTCGACGGCTTCATGCTCCATCATGAGGCGATTCCCCAACGCCACGGAAGCGCCGCCGATCCGTCCACGAACGCCCTTTCCCGTAACCGACTCGAAATCGGCCGCTTCCTGCAAGCCGACCGCCCGATCCCCGGCGCCTCTCACGATCGCTGCCGCCAACGGATGTTCGCTGCCGCGCTCCAGGCCGGCGGCGAGCCGAAGCAGTACCTCTTCGCCGAACCCCTCCGCGGGTTCGACGGTGACCAGCCGGGGGCGGCCTTCGGTCAGGGTGCCGGTCTTGTCGACCACCAGCGTGTCGATCTTCTCCATCACCTCCAGCGCCTCGGCATCGCGGATGAGGACGCCGAACCGAGCGCCGCGTCCCACTCCGACCATCACCGACATCGGCGTGGCCAGTCCGAGCGCGCACGGGCACGCGATGATCAGGACGGCCACCGCGTTTACGAGCGCATAGGCCATCGCGGGAGCGGGTCCCCAAATCGACCAGACGGCGAATGTAACCACCGAGACGACGATAACGACCGGAACGAAATAACCGGCCACAAGGTCCGCCAGCTTCTGTATGGGCGCGCGGCTGCGCTGCGCATCGCCAACCATTTGAACGATCCGCGCCAGCATCGTGTCGCCGCCGACCTTTTCGGCCTCCATCATCAAGGCGCCGGTCTGGTTGATCGTGGAGCCGATGACGCGGTCACCGGCCCGCTTTTCCACGGGGATCGGCTCGCCGGTGATCATGGACTCGTCGATGCCGGATTTTCCGTCGAGAACCTTGCCATCGACCGGCACCTTCTCGCCGGGACGGATGCGGAGCTTGTCGCCGATCCGGACCTCTTCCAGCGGAATGTCCTCCTCGGTTCCGTCTTCCCGGACGATGCGCGCTGTTTTGGCGGCAAGCCCCAGGAGCGCCCTGATGGCGCCGCTGGTCGCCCGGCGCGCCCTCAGTTCGAGGACCTGCCCCAGCAGGACCAGTGTGACGATCACGGCCGCCGCCTCGAAATATGCCGGGACGATGCCGTTTTCGCGAAAAGCGGCGGGGAACGCCTCCGGCGCCAGCGTCGCGAACAGGCTGTAGGCCCAGGCGACCCCGGTGCCCAGACCGATCAGAGTGAACATGTTCAGGTTCCGCGTTGCGACCGACCGCCACCCCCGGACGAAAAACGGCCAACCGCCCCATAATACGACCGGCGTCGCCAACAACATCTCGATCCAGGCGCCTGTGCGGAGGGATATCCGCGCGTGTACCGGGATGCCGACGGTATCGCCCATCGCCAGGAACAGCAACGGAATGCTCAGGAACGCGCTGACCCGGAAGCGCCTCGTCATGTCGGCGAGTTCCGGTTCCTCCTCATCGGCGTCGGTTGCGGCCACCGGCTCCAGCGCCATGCCGCACTTCGGGCAGGTCCCCGGACCGGCCTGAACGACCTCCGGATGCATCGGGCATGTGTAGCGCCGGTCGGCCGTCGAAACCGTCCCTGCATGCGCCCCGTCCAGGAACGCATCCGGCTCCGCCTGGAACTTCTCAAGGCATCCGGGGCTGCAGAAAAAGAAGGTCCGCCCGCCGTGGTCCAGCGAATGCCGGCACGATGCCGGGTCGACGTCCATGCCGCAGACCGGATCTTTGGACATACGATCCATAGGACTAACGGCAACCGTACTTTGCCCGGCTCGGGAAGGATTCCATCGGCGCCTTTTCACCCTACTCCATCGGCTCGAAGCGGATCACGGTAAACGCGCCGCTCACCTTCTCCGCGACGAACCGGATCTTCTGGCCTTCCCGCATTTGATCCAGCATCGCCGGGTCCTTGACGCGGAAGACCATGGTCATCCTCGGCATTCCCAGGTTTTCGAGCGGCCCGTGGCGGATGGTGACCTTGCCGGCGGCCTTGTCGACTTTCTTCACCAACCCACCGGTCATGGCCTGCCCGCTTTCGGCGGATGTCGTCCCTGCCGCGTTGTCCGCGGAAGGATCGCCGGCGGCGTAGCTGCCGGGCGCAAGCAGCAAACAGGCGATCGAAGTCAATGCGAGCAGGCGCGTTGGCATGGCGTCAGCGGCCGACCCGGATCTTGCCGACCATGCCCGCCTCGAAATGGCCGGGCACCAGGCAGGCGAAATCAAACGTACCCGCCTTGGCGAATTGCCAGACCAGTTCGCCGGTCTTGCCGGGGTCTACGGTCACCTGATTGGGATCGGCGTGTTCCATCTCCGGGAATTTCCGCATCGACCCGGCGTGTTCCTTCAATTCCTTGATCGTTCCAAGCACCATCTCGTGCTTAACCTTGCCGGTGTTCCTGGCGATGAACCGGATGGTCTCGCCGCGCTTCACCGTGATGCTGTCGGGCCGGAAACGCATGGCATCGCTCATCTCCACCTCGAT
>JAJZRM010000078.1 GCA_021802685.1 Deltaproteobacteria bacterium
CACTCGTTCGGGGAGATGATGGAGAGGCTCCGGGGAACCGTCCGGAAACAGGCGGGCGGGGGGAAGGAGGGGGCCCCTTGATCGCACGGTACCTGGCGCCGCTGGCCGTTTCGATGCTCCTCGCCGGGTGCGCGGCGGGCCCCCGGGCGATGAAAGCGAGCGCGGAAATGCCGTATCCCCCGAAGACGGAACCGAAGGTGGAGGAGATCCGTCACCTGCCCACGGGCCTCCGGCTCGACTTGGAAGGGATGATGGAGATGCTGTCGGGCGCCCGGCTGGTGAGCGTCGGGGAGACGCACGACAACCTGAACGACCAGCGGGTCGAACTGACCGTGATCCGGGAGCTGCACCGGCGGTTTCCGGGCAAGGTGGCCGTCGGGATGGAGATGTTCCGGGAACCGCAGCAGGAGGTTCTCGACCGGTGGACGCGGGGGGAACTGACGGAGCTCGAATTCCTAAAGGCCTCCAGGTGGTACGAGACGTGGGGATTCGACTTCGGCGCGTACCGGGAGATCCTTCGGTTCGCGAAGGAGGAGCGCATCGACGTGATCGCCCTCAACCCTTCCCGGGAACTGCAGGATGAGGTGCGAAGCGTGGGAATGGACAACCTCCCCGAGGATACCCGGCGCAAGCTCCCGGAGATCGACGATTCCGACCCGTGGCAGCGTGCCGCCCTGCGCGGCGTCTTCGTCGGCCATGTCGGGCGGGACGGGGGCGAAGGCGCCTTCGACGCGTTCCGCCGCGTGCAGCTGCTGTGGGAGGAGACGATGGCGCAGCGGGTGGTCGATTACCTTTCGAGCCCCCGGGGCGAGGGGAAGCGGATGGTGACCATCACCGGCGGCTGGCACGTGAAGTACGGCTTCGGTCTTCCGAAGAAGGTGGTCCGGCGGATGCCGATGGGATACGCCATCCTCCTTCCCGAGGAGATCAGCACGCCGGAACAGAAGAAGGGGCGGATGATGGAGACCGAGGTCCCCGACATCCCGCTGTTGCCGGCGGACTTCCGGTGGTACGTCCCCTTCGAAAGCATCGAGGAGAAGCGGGTCCGGATGGGGATCGGGATGACGGAGCGGGAAGGGCGGCTCCTCGTGGAATCCGTGGCGCCGAACTCTCCCGCGGAGGCGGCGGGGATGCGGAAGGGGGACGTGCTCGTCTCCTTCGACGGGACGCCTCTTGAAGACGCCGCGGACGTCGCGTACCTGGTCGGCGGCAAAAAGGAGGGAGACGCGGCCCAGGTCGTGGTGGAGCGCGGAGGGGAGCGGGTGACCCTGAAGCTGACCTTGGACCGGATGCCGAAAAGGCGGCCGCACTGATTCCGCGGTTACCGGGGTATACTCCCGGTAGTATCCTGTAGGAAAGGAGACCGCCGATCTTGCCGTTTCTCGTGCGGATGGGCGCCAACGCCGTCGCCATCCTCCTGATCGGATACCTGCTGCCGAGCGTCATCCGGGCGGACGACGCCATGGCCGCCCTTGCGGCGGCGTTCGTCCTCGGGCTGGTGAACGCCGTCGTCCGTCCACTGTTCGTGCTCCTCACGCTTCCGATCACGGTGCTCACCCTGGGGCTCTTCCTCCTGGTGATCAACGGGCTGCTCCTGATGTTCGTGACGGCGATCGTCCCGGGTTTCCACGTGAACGGTTTCCTCGGCGCGGTGGCCGGCTCCGTTCTCGTCTCGGTGGTCTCCGGAATATTGACGAGGATGGTGCCATGAGCGTGAACCTGACCTTTCTCGGCGGCGTGCGCGAAGTCACCGGGACCAGCATCCTGGTCCGCACGGGGGAGAGCCGCTTCCTGGTCGACTGCGGCATGTTCCAGGGGGGAAGCGAGAGCGAGCGGAAAAACGCGCGGCGCTGGCCGGTGCCTCCCGCCTCGATCGACTTCGTCCTGTCCACCCATGCGCACATCGACCACTCGGGCCTGCTCCCCAAGCTGGTCCGGGACGGCTTCCGCGGACCCGTGCATTGCACCGCGGCGACGGCGGATCTCCTGAACGTGATGCTTCCGGATTCCGGCCACATCCAGGAGAGGGACGCGGAGTGGGAGAGCCGGAAACGGCAGCGCGGCGGGAAACGGCAGGTGGCCCCCCTGTACACGGAGGCGGACGCCCGGGCCGTGGCGAACCGCCTGCGGCCGGTCCCGTACGGGGTTTCCATCGAGCCCGGGCCGGGGCTCTCGGTCGATTTCCTCGACGCGGGGCACATCCTGGGCTCGGCGATCGTCGCCGTGACGGTGCGGGACGAGGGGCGGGAGAAGCGGGTGGTCTTCAGCGGAGACCTGGGCCACCGGGGACTCCCCATCGTCCGCGATCCCGCGGCCGTGCCGCGGGCCGACGCCCTCGTCATGGAATCGACGTACGGAAACCGCGTCCACAAGGGGATGGAGGAATCGATCGAGGAGTTCGTCCATGCCGTGAACGACACGCTGCGCAGGAAGGGGGGGAACGTCATCATCCCCGCCTTCGCGGTGGGCAGGTCCCAGGACGTCCTCTACCTCCTCGCCGACCTGACGCGGCAGGGGCGCCTGGAAGGGATCACCGTCTACCTCGACTCCCCGCTGGCGGTGGAGGCGACGCGGATCACCATGCGCCACGCGGAAGTCTTCGACCGGGAAACGATCGCGCTGCGCGATTGGTGGCAGGCCCACCCGGAGGCGCTGAAGGTCGTCGCCGTCGGGAGCGCCGAGGAGTCGATGGCCCTGAACTCGCTCCGGGGCGGGGCCGTCATCATGGCCGGCAGCGGGATGTGCAACGCGGGGAGGATCAAGCACCACCTGAAGCATAACCTGTGGCGGAGGGAGTGCACCGTGGTGATCGTGGGGTTCCAGGCGCAGGGGACCCTCGGGCGGAAGATCGTCGATGGGGAGAAGCGGGTGAAGGTGCTGGGGGAGGACATCACGGTGGCCGCCGACGTCTACACGATCGGCGGGCTGTCGGCCCACGCCGACAGGGAGGACCTCCTGTCGTGGGCGGGCCGTTTCGAGTCGCCCCCGGGCAAGGCGCTGGTGGTCCACGGAGAGGAGTCCGTGTCCCTGGAGTTCGCCGCGACGCTGCGATCCCGCCTGGGGTGGCAGGCCGAGGTCCCGTTCCCCGGGAAGGAGGTCGCCGTTTGAACATGCGATGGCTCTTCCTCCTCCTGCTCGTTTCCTTCCCCGCCGCAGCCGTCGCGGAGGACCCGCAGGACGCGATGTTGCGGGAGGTCGGGGTGGACGAGCGGCTGGGGACCCAAGTCCCGGCGGACCTCCCGTTCACCGATGCCGCCGGGAAGGCCGTCCGCCTGGGGGACTACCTTCGCGGGGGCCCGGCGCTCCTGACGCTCAACTACTACACCTGTCCCATGCTCTGCCCCCTGACGTTCCGCAGCCTCGCCGCCACCATGGCCGGGATGAAGGGCTTGTCCCTTTCGAACGATTACCGCGTGGTCACCGTGAGCATCAACCCGGACGAGATCCCGGAGATCGCCCGGGCGAAGGCGGACGAGACGCACGCGTTCGTGCCGGGACTCGCCGCCGGGGACGACCGCTGGCCTTTCCTTTACGGGAGCGCCGACTCCGTGCGCCGGTTGACGGAGGCGGTCGGGTTCCGGTACCGGAAGGTGGGATCCGAGTTCGCGCACCCGTCCGTCGCGGTCGTGCTGACCCCCGGCGGCGTCGTCTCCCGGTACCTGTACGGGATGGAGATCCCCCCGCTGGACCTGAAGCTCGCCCTCATCGAGGCGGCGGACTGAAAGATCGGCGCATCTTCCGCCGCGAATACGCTTCTTATGTACTGCTTCCGATACGACCCGGTGGGGAAAAAGTACGCGCTGGTCGCAAGAAACGTCATGAAGATCGCGGGTGCGCTCACGGTGGTTTTCCTCGGGACGTTACTCGCCTATCTGTGGATACGGCACGGGCGCGGCGGCCCGCGCGGGGGAGCGGGGGCGTAATGGGAGAGATCCTGTCGTTCGGCGCGGCTTCGGGGCAGGCGGCCCGGGTCGACACCGTGTTCCTGATGATCCTCGTCATCGGGGGGTTCTTCTTCGTTCTCACCCAGGGGCTGCTCATCTACTTCGCCGTGAAATACCGGCGCCGCAGGCCGGACCGGGACAACGAAACCCCGCAGATCACGGGGGATTATCTCCTCGAGTTCTTCTGGATCCTGATCCCGTCGATCGTGGTGGTCGCCATCTTCTACTACGGGTGGCTGGTGTACGCCGATCTCCGGATCCCCCCGGCCGGCGCCACGGACGTGTACGTCAACGCGCGGCAGTGGATGTACGAGGTCCGGTACACGGACGGCCGGACCGCGATCAACGAGATCCACGTGCCCGCCGGCAAGCCGGTGAGGTTCATCCTCTCCGCCTCGGACGTCCTCCACGGGTTCTACCTGCCGGATTTCCGGGTGAAGATGGACATGATCCCGGGGCGGACCACCACCCTCTGGGTGCAACCGGACCGTCCGGGACGGTATCCAATCTACTGTACGGTCTTTTGCGGGGCGGGGCATTCCAACATGACGGCGAACCTGATCGCGTTGCCGCCGGCGGAATTCGCGCAATGGGAGGCGGGCGGGGAGCGCGGAGGCCCGGAGGGGAAAGGGCCCGAAGCGCTCGCCGCGCGCGGCGAGCGCATCATGAAATCCGCCGGTTGCCTGAACTGCCACGCCGTCGAGGGAAAGAAAATCGGTCCGCCCTTCAAAGGGCTGTTCGGTTCCAGGGTGACGCTGGAGGACGGGACGACCGTGGCCGCCGACGAGGAGTACTTGAGGGAATCGATCACGGACCCGGGGGCAAAGATCGTTAAAGGGTATCAGAACATGATGCCGACGTTCAAGACCACCCTTTCGACGGAGGACGTCAACGGGCTGGTCGAATACATCAAGGGGTTGAAGTAAGCGCATGGGAGGAGAGAGCCAGTGACGGGGAATCCGGAAACCGGGCGCGGGTATCTCGCGGAGCGGGGGTGGCGCTCCTGGGCGTACACGCTGGACCACAAGCGGATCGGCGTGATGTACCTCCTCACGACGATCGCGTTCTTCCTCGTCGGCGGCGTCTTCGCCCTGCTGCTGCGGCTGGAGCTGCTGTCCCCGCAGGCGAAATATTTCAGCGATCACACCTACAACGTGTTCTTCACCCTCCACGGGGCGATGATGATCTTCCTGTTCATCATCCCCGCGATCCCTTCGGGGCTGGGGAACTTCTTCATCCCGATGCACATCGGTGCGCGCGACGTGGCGTTCCCCCGCCTGAACCTCGCCAGCTACTGGGTCTTCGTGGCGGGGTTCCTCGTCGTCCTCGCCTCCCTCGTGTCGCCGATGGACACGGGATGGACCTTCTACACCCCGTACTCGGCGAAGACGGGCGCGGCGGTGGCGACCCTGTCCTTCGGGATCTTCCTCATCGGGATGTCGTCCATCCTGACGGGGTTGAACTTCATCGTCACCATCCACAAGCTGCGCGCGCCGGGGATGTCGTGGCACCGGCTCCCCCTGTTCATCTGGGGGATGTACTCCACCAGCATCATCCAGGTGGTCGCGACGCCGGTGGTGGGGGTGACGTTCCTGCTCCTGGCCCTGGAACGCCTCGTCGGCGTGGCGTTCTTCGACCCGGCCAAGGGGGGGGACCCGGTCCTGTTCCAGCACTTCTTCTGGTTCTACTCCCACCCGGTGGTCTACGTGATGATCCTCCCGGCGATGGGGATCGTCTCCGAAGTGATCCCGGTCTTCTCGCGGAAGCCGATCTTCGGCTACGCGGCCATCGCGTATTCCTCGCTTGCGATCGCCTTCATCGGGTTCCTGGTGTGGGGACACCACATGTTCACCTCGGCCATGTCGCCGCTGGCCAACGCGATCTTCTCGTTCCTGACCTTCTTCGTGGCCGTGCCCACGGCGGTCAAGGTGTTCAACTGGATCGCGACGCTCTACAAGGGGTCCATCACGTTCGAGTCTCCCATGCTGTACGCCCTCACCTTCATCTTCCTGTTCATCATCGGCGGGCTCACCGGGCCGTTCCTCGCGGCGCTTTCGACCAACGTGCAGCTCCACGACACCTACTTCGTCGTGGCGCACTTCCACTACACGATGATGGGCGGCACGGTGATGGGTTTCTTCGCGGGGCTCCACTACTGGTTCCCGAAGATGACGGGGAAGATGCTGAACGAAAAGGTCGCCCGGATCGCCTGGGCGCTCGTCTTCATCGGCTTCAACGTCACCTTCTTCACGATGTTCATCGTCGGCACCCGGGGCATGCCCCGCCGCTACGCGGAATACGTTCCCAAGTTCCACGCGGAGAACGTGGTGTCCACCGTCGGATCCGCGATCCTCGCCCTCGGGATCCTGGTGATGATGTGGAACTTCGTGCAGGGATTGCGGAAAGGGGCACGGGCGCCGGGGAACCCGTGGTACGCGCTGTCCCTGGAATGGCAGAGCGCCTCGCCGCCGGAAACGGAGAACTTCCACGAGGTCCCGACGGTGACCGCCTGGCCGTACGGGTACGGGACGCCGAAAGGGCCGCCGGCATGAGCTCCCCGCATGCGGAGCACGGCGACCCCGCCGTCGCCTTCGAAACGGCCAAGCTCGGCATCTGGACGTTCCTGGCGACCGAGGTGCTCCTCTTCGGGGCGCTGTTCACCGCGTACGCCGTCTACCGGGCGAAGTTCCCCGCGCTGTTCCAGGCGGAGCACCTGAAGCTCGACCGCGTCCTCGGGACGGTGAACACGGTGGTCCTGATCACCAGCAGCCTGACGGTGGTCCTCGGCGTCGATGCGGTCCGGAAAGGGAAGACGCGCCTGCTGCAGGCGTATTACGGGGCGACGGTCCTCCTGGGCGGGGTCTTCCTCTGCGTGAAATACGTCGAGTGGACCGCGGAATTCTCCCACGGCGTCTTTCCGGGCACCAACATCTTCTTTTCCCTGTATTTCGTGATGACCGGCCTGCACGGGCTCCACGTCTTCCTCGGAATGTGCGTTCTGGCGTATGTCGTCCTCCTGGCGCGCAAGGGCCGCCTGTCGGAAAACTACACCACGCCGGTGGAGATGTCGGGGCTGTACTGGCACTTCGTCGACCTGGTGTGGATCTACCTGCTGCCCCTGCTCTACCTGATCGGGTGAGGAGAGCATGAACCACGGAACGACCGGCGCCCGCCGGACCTACATCGCCGTCTACGCCGCCCTGGTCGCGCTGACGATCGTCACCGTCTCCGTTTCCTACGTGGACCTGGGGATGATGAACGTGGTCGTGGCCCTGCTGATCGCCTCGGCGAAGGCGTCCCTGGTGGCGCTGTTCTTCATGCATCTCAAGGGAGAGAACCGCCTCGTGTGGGGCTTCGCCCTCGTCCCCATCTTGTTCCTTCTCCTCATCATCTTCGGGACGCTGGTCGACACGCAGTTGCGCTGATCCCCCGGGGCGGAGATAATCCATCTATCCAACCGCAGCCGCAGGAGGTGCGACGATGCTCGGCCGGACGACCGTGGGTCTTCTGTTCCTGCTCCTGGTCTGGGGAAACATGGTGGCGGGCCTCAAGGCGGGGCTGGCATGCCCCGACTGGCCGCTGTGCCACGGCCGGATCCTCCCCCCGTTCCGCTGGGACATCTACATGGAGTTCCTCCACCGGGTGATCGCCGCGATCGCGTCCCTGTTCCTGCTGGCCCTGTCGGTCCGGCGGTACCGGAAGTACGAAGGGGCGGCGAAGTCGGTGCCGGTCCTGACGCTGCTCCTGCTGCTCCTGGAGATCGCGATGGGAGGGGCCGTCGTCCTCCTCGAAACCCCCGTGCAGTTGACCACGGTCCACTTCATGGCCGGGGTCCTCGTGTTCCTGCTGGCCTTCTACATGATGACCTTCGACGGGGAGCACGAGCGCCCCGCCTTCGCCGTCCGGGGGGCGTCGGCCCTGTTCTTCAGCCTCGCCGCGCTGGTCTACTTCCAGGGCGCGCTGGGGGCGTACGTCCGGCACCTCGATGCGGGGCTGGCGTGCCCCGACTTCCCGACATGCCTCGGCAAATGGATTCCGTCTTTCCTTGGGGGCGGCGTGCTGGCGCATTACTCCCACCGCGTGACGGGGTACCTTGTCCTGCTGACCGCCGTGGCCATCTTCCTGTTCGTCCGCCGCGATCCGCGGCAGCGGCGGAACCGGGGCTTGGCGGCGTTGTTCCTCGTCCTGGTGGCGGCGCAGGTCGCCCTCGGGGCGCTGGTGGTGATGTCGAGGCTCCAGTTCGCCGCCACGGCGCTCCATCTCGCGGTTGCCCTGGGGATCCTGTCGGTCCTCGGCAGCTTGTGGGTCCAGGCGGTCCGGGCCGAAAGGGCGTCGCTATCCTTGCCTCCCCGGTGATTCCGCCGGGGGAGGGGCGAGGAGGGGGAGCGCCCCTCGAAAAGCCGTCCGCCGTTCTCCTGGTCAAGCCCGGCATCGTCGCGGCGGTCACCCTGGCGGGGTTCGCCGGAATGGTGCTTGCCCGGCGGGCCCTGCCGGACCCCGGGACCGCCCTTGTCACGCTGGCCTGCCTTCTCGGCGCCGCCGGGGGGTCCGCCGCCCTGAACACCGTCCTCGACGAGGAGATGGACGGAAAGATGCCCCGGCTCTCCCGGCGGGTCGCCGCCCTCCGGGCGTTCGGCCGGGGGAAAGTCGCGGTTGCGGCGGTCGCCGCCATCGCCGCCTCTCTCGCCCTGTCGGCGTACCGGCTGAACCCGGCCGTCTGCCTTCTGCTCGCCGCCGCCGCCGCCGGGTACGCGCTCCTGTACACCGTCGTGTGGAAGCGGCGCTCCCCCTACGGGACGATCCTCGGCGCCGTCCCCGGCGCGCTCCCCGTCCTGATCGGCTACGCCTCCATGAACCCGCGCCTCGGGATCGACGGGGTGATCCTGTTCCTGTTCCTCCTGTTGTGGCAGCCCCCCCATTTCTGGGCGCTGGCGCTGCGGCACCAGGAGGAGTACCGCGCGGCGGGGGTCCCGGTGCTCCCCGTGGCGTTCGGGGAGTCGTACACCTTGGTGCTCATTTTCCTGTACGCGGCGGCGCTGCTCCCCCTGTCCCTGTCCCTCTGGGCGCTGGGGGGCCTGTCCCCGTTCTTCGGGGGGTCGTCCTTCCTGCTCGGGGCGGTCTTCCTCGGCGTGTATTACCGCGACACCGTGGCGACCCGCCGGTACGGCCGCGCGTTCGCCGCTTCGATCGTTTACCTCGCCCTCGTGATGCTGGCCCTCCTCGCGGACATTTTTCTTTTTTGACGGAAGCGGGGCCGTCTTCCCGTCATCTAACTGTCAGGAAACGGCCGGGCGCCATGAAGGGAGAGAAACGATGAAAGCGATCGCCCAAGGGCTTCTCGTTTCCGTCCCCGTGCTGATGGTTCTGTTCGCCGCGTCGTCGGCGTCGGAGCCGTCCGCGGGGGGCGCGAAGCTCGAGAAAGCCGTGTTCGCCGGCGGATGCTTCTGGTGCATGGAGCATCCGTTTGACGAGTTGGCCGGGGTCGTATCGGTCACTTCCGGGTACACGGGGGGGAACCAGAAGAACCCCACGTATGAACAGGTTTCCTCCGGGGGCACGGGGCACGCGGAGGCGGTCGAAGTCGTCTACGATCCCGCGAAGGTATCCTACAAGCGGTTGCTCGAGGTCTTCTGGCGCAACATCGACCCGACGGACCCGAAAGGCCAGTTCTGCGACAAGGGAACGCAGTACCGGTCGGGGATCTTTTACCACGGGGAGGAGCAGCGGAAGGCGGCCGAAGAATCGTTGCGGGAGCTCGAGAAGACCAAGCCGTTCCCCGAAAAGCTCGTGACCCGCATCGAGGCCGCGACGGAGTTCTGGCCC
>JAJZRM010000079.1 GCA_021802685.1 Deltaproteobacteria bacterium
TGTGAATTCCTTCCGGATGGTCCTCCCGATGTCGTCGCCGAAGCGGGTCGGCGAAACGAGCCGGACGCCCGGAGGGATCCCTCCGGGGGAACGGGCCGGCGAACCGGTCGCTTCGGGCGTGTCCGGCACCAGCGTCATCACGCGGACCGATCCGGGCTCCCGGAGAACCAGGGAGTCGATCAGGTCCCCCATGCCCGCCGCCCGCAGGCCGTCGATCGACGCGGCCTTCGGCGGCCCCCCGATCGCCGCCAGGAACGGGGAGAAGGCGTCGTCGGCGAACCCGAGGGTCCCGCCGGCGCGCCGCATCTCGGCGGCGAGGCGCGCCGCGCGCCCCCCTTGCCAGAATTCCGCCCAGCGCCGCAGGTTGGCCTCCCTCGTTTCGGAAGAAGGCAGCACGGGGGCCAGGCTGACCAGCTGCCCTTCGGGGATCCTTCCGGACAGGACGCGGAACAGCCGGTCGTTGGCCGCCAGCGCGGAGTCCAAGTCCTTCCCCTCCGCGAAGAAGATGGCCTTGCCGCGGACGTCTCCCCAGGTTTCGGCCAGTTCCCGTTCCGCTTCCCGGAGTTCCGGGGGGACCAGCCCCAAGGCCCGCAGGTCGCCGTTGAAACGAACCTTCGTCGATTGCCAGACGGCCAACGAAAGCAGGAGAACCCATGCGATGACGATCCGGCCCCGGATCGGGGACGGGAGAAGCGCCCCGTCGAACCGCGACGGCCGGCCGGGATGTTTCGCGGGCCGGATCAGGTGGGGGAGCACCACCAGCGAAATGGCCAGGGAAGCTGCGATGCCGGTCATGGCATAGACGGCCAGCTGGCGTTGACCGGGGAGCTTCGACAGGAGCATGACGGCGAAGGAGGCCAGCGTGGCCGCTCCGCCGAACAGGACGGGGCGCGATATCTCCCCGACGACGGACGCCGGGTCTCCCCCTCCCTTCCGGCAGGAGAAGTAGACATGCATCGCGTATTCGTCGGCGATCCCGAGCAGGACGCCCCCGAAACCGAGCGTCAAGGCGGAGACGTCGTCCGAGAGCAGCGCGATCGCCCCGGAGGCGATGATGAGCGCGGACCCGGGGACGAGGAAGACATAGATCGCGCCGAGACCGCGCAGGTGGAACACGTAGATCGCGAGCACGGCCAGAGATGCCAGGGACAGGATGACATAGAGGTCCCGCTGGATGGCCTTCGCGTTGGCCACGGAATACCGGTGGCCGCAGACCACGGAGGCCCGGATGTCCGGGGGCAGGACGGCCTTCGCCTGCTTCGAAACATGTTCTAGCAGCCGGGCTCCCCCCCGGGAATCCGTCACGGGGACGGACGTGTCGGCGATCAGGAGGGTGGCCTTCCCGTCGGGGCTTGCGAAGTGCCCCTCCGACAATCCCATGCCGGGGATCATGTTCAGGAAGCGCATTTTTTCAAGAACCAGCGCGCGGAACGACAGGGGGTCCGCCCGGATCGTTTCCTTCAGCGCCAACCCCTCGAGGGAGAGCAGGTTGTCCCGGCTGTCCCGAAGCCGGTTCTCGACGTCCCTTCCCCCGGTCCATTTCTCCAGGGTCGCCAGGTCTTCCTCGGTGGCGAGACCCGGCAGGGATCCGGCGAGCCAGGCGGCGAACCCGCCGCCGGCCGGGCCGGCGGGTCCGGTCGCCACCCGCTCGATGTCCGGGGAAAGCAGCGCCCCGGCCAGCCGGTCCGCGGCCGCCGCCAGCGCCGCGGTTTCCGTCCCGGGCGCTCCCGTCAGGGTGATGACGATCTTGCGGGTGAACGGCGCGGACTGCAGCGAGCGGAAATCCCGCGCCACGTTCGAAGCGTCGTCCGGGAGCATCGACTCGATGTCCTCCCGAAGTTCCAGGTTCCGGACGGCCAAGCCCGCCGCCGCGATCAGGACCGCCGTCGCGGCCAGCAGC
The DNA here is from genome assembly GCA_021802685.1 of Deltaproteobacteria bacterium. Classification (GTDB taxonomy): domain Bacteria; phylum Desulfobacterota; class Deferrimicrobia; order Deferrimicrobiales; family Deferrimicrobiaceae; genus UBA2219. Next base: position 1,901 of record JAJZRM010000079.1, read on the forward strand.
GTCCAGCGGCGGCCGGAGAAAAAGCGGTACAGGCGCGCGAAAACGGGAAACGACGGGACCCCGGTCATTGGAACTGGTCGGGGGCGATCGGCTGGTTCACGATGGTGCCGACGAAACGGATCACCGTGGAATCCCCGTCTTTCTCGTGGATTTCCACGGTGCGCACGTACCTGTCGTCCGGACTGAAGGTGATCCGGAGGTGGTCCGGCATTCCGGCCGCCGGGGAGGAAAGCGGATCGAGACGGAGGGAAAGCGGGTGTTCGGCGAGGACCCGGATCCGGTATTCCCTCCGGAGGAAGGCGAAGTCGGGTTTCGCCCATGCCAGGATCTGGTCCGAGACGATTTTCATGACCGGTTCCCGGCGGATGTCGAATCGCTCCACCTTCCCGGTTCGCTGGTGCCAGCGGCGCCCCTTGGTGCCGTCCAGGACGAATCCGGAAGCGACCGGTTCCGTCGATTCCCAGCGGAGGCGGTCCGGTTTCTGGAAACGGAAACGCCCCTTGGAGGAAATGACCTTGTCGAACATGGCGAGGCGCTTTTCCTGGACGAAATCGCTCGAGATCGTCTTCACTTCGCCTGCGGCCCGTTCCATCCGGCCGAAGAGCGCGGCGGCGGCGTCCGGGGATTGCGGCGCCCCCGGCTCCGGAAAGGCGGGAGAGGCGAAGGCCGACAGGAAGGCGAGGATCGCCAGCCAAGTCCGCATCATGGATTCTCCGTTTCCGGATCGGCGATCCACAGTTTCATGGTTCCCGAGGCGACGATCCCGGTCCCGCGGGTGACGACCCCCTCGATGACGGCGAAGCCGGCGAACGAACCGACGGTCCGCACGGACGTCCGGAGCAGGTCGCCGGCGAAGGCGCCGCCGGTGATCTTCATCCCGCCGATTCCGACCAGGTACCCTTTTCCCGGTGGTTTGCCGTCGCACAGATCGATATGGCCCTTGATCGCGGCGTAGCTCTGGGCGATCAGTTCCACGAACAGGACTTCATCGAGCGCTCCACGCCCGTCGGCCATCGGGGCGTCGGCCGGCAGGCACGACTCGGTGACGCCGTTGCCTTCCTCCCTTGAGAGCAGCGTGTCCACCAGCCTCATCGGCGGGCGATGGGGGATGAGGGATTCCGCCGGCATCGGCAGCGCGTGTCCGCTGTTCATGGAGCCGCCCGCATTTCCCCGATGGCCTCTTCCATCCTTGCCCGCACGGCCTTGCACATCCTGGCGGGGCCCCCCGGGCCTTCGTAATCCGCGGGATCGACCGCGGGAAGCGCCTTGAGGCGGATTTCCGCCGGGTGGAGCCAGTATTTTCCCGGGGGCAGGAGGTCGTCCGTGCCGGCGATGCAGAGCGGGACCAGGGGGAGGCCCGTTTCGATCGCCATCCGGAAACAACCCGAATGGAACGGCTGCAACCGGCGGTCCCGGCTGCGGTGCCCTTCCGGGAAAAACAGCATGCTTCCGCCTTTGGACGTAACCTGCCTGCAAAGGGCGACCGCGTCGTCCCATCCGGTATTCTCCACGTCGAGGTACCGGGCAAGCCGCATGAACGGCGTATACCATAACATCTTGAAAGGCCACGCGCCGACCGCAAAGGCCATGTCGTGAAAAGGGAGCGCCGCCATGCAATACCCGTCGACGAACGAAAGGTGGTTCGCCGCGAGGATGCACGGCCTGGGGATGCTTTCCAGCCCCTCTTTCCGGATGCGGACGAAAGGGGAGACGATGGCGAGCAGCCCCTTTCCATGAATCTTGATCCAGAAGCGCGCGACGCGGCCGATATCCCATCCCGTCGCCGCCCGGAGGATCCCGATCAGGAACGGGGAAACCGCGACGCTTGCGAGGACCCATGCGGTCATCAACGGGTAGAACATCGCGGTCAGGAGGAGGGCCCGGATTCCGGGTTTCCGGTCGATTCCCGTGTGCATGCGGTTTCCCGGGCGACGGCGGCGGTCAGGCCGGTTTTTCGAGTTCGTTCTTCTTCCGGACCACGAAGGAATGGATGTCGCCCAGCGTCCGGATGTTCCGAATGGCCTCTTCCTCCCGGATCTTGAACCGGAAGGCCTTCTCCAGGACGATGACCAGGTCGACGATGTCCAGGCTGTCCAGTTCCAGGTCCTGGAAGAGCGTTTTCTCCGGGGTCATCTTTTCCGGGTCGATCTCGAATTCCCCGGCGATGGAGCGATCGATCAGGTCGATGATCTCACGATCGGTCATCGATGGAATCTCCTTAGGATGATGGAGGAGTTTACGCCCCCCAACGCGAAGTTGTTTTTCATCAACGTGCGGATCGGCCGGGAGGTCACTTCCCGGACATGCCGTATGGAGCCGCACGACGGGTCGATGTCCTCCAGGTTGTGCGTCGGCAGCAGCGTCTCCCGGCGCAACATCTCGACGGATGCCGAGATCTCCAGCGCGCCGCTGGCCGCCATCGCGTGCCCGATGTTCCCCTTCAGGCTGCTTGCGGGGACCCGGTCCCCGAAAACGGCGTGGATCGCCTCGCACTCGGCGATGTCCCCCAGCGCGGTGCCCGTGGCGTGCGCGTTGACATAGTCGATTTCCCCCGGCCCGAGCCCCGCGTCGCGCAACGCTTCGCGCATGCACCTGGCGATGGCGTCCGCGTTCGGGTTCGCGATGCTCTCCGGGTCGGAAGTGGACGCGAAACCGATGATCTCGGCGAGGATCCCGGCGCCGCGCCCGAGCGCCGAATCGAGCGATTCGAGAAGGAGGACGCCGCTTCCCTCCGCGCAGACCACGCCGTCCCGCCCGGCGTCGAACGGGCGCGGCGTCGAGCCCGGCGAGTCGTTGTGCCGGACGGAGGCGGCGTTCATGATGTCGAAGGTCCCCGCGGTCAGCGGATGGAACTCGTCGGCCCCCCCGCAGAGCATGAAATCCTGCTTTCCCATCGAGATCATTTCGGCGGCGTACCCCACGGCCAGGCAGCCGGTGGAACACGCCGCCGAGGGGGAAACGATGCGCCCGGTGATGCCGAACGCGTGCCCCACGTTGGCGGCGCAGCTGTGGTTCATGATGTGGAAGAACAGGGTCGATTTCATCCGCTCGACGCTGTGGTCGGCATGGAAATCGTCGAAGAACTCCTGGATGGTCCGGGGGCTGCCGACCGTGGATCCGATGGACACGCCCAGCCTGCCGGAGCGGAAGTGTTCGCCTTCGATCCCTCCCTGGGAGGCGGCGTCCTTGGCGGCGAGGGTCGCGAAGACGGACATCCTGGACATGGAACGGCGGAATTTCCGCGGTATCTCGGCGGGGTCGAACTCGGGGACCAGCGCGCCCACGCGGGTTCTCATTCCCTGGATGTTCGCGAGTTCCGGGATGTTCCGCACGCCGCTTCTGCCCTGGAGGAGTCCTTCCATCAGGGTGTCGACGCCGCGGCCGAAGGGGGAGAGGGCTCCCATCCCGGTGATGACGACTCTTCTCAACGACACCCCCGGAGCTCCTTCATGAGCCGATCGTGCCCCAGGATGCACCCGCAAGCCACGAACCCGGACAGCGCCGCGCCCAGGACGCCGGGGGCGGTGACCGCCTGCCCCGCGAGGTAGAGGCCTTTCAACCGGGTCATGGGGCCCGGGTTGCGCTGTCCGACCCTGTGTTTGACTCCATACAATCCGCCCGAGGGCGAATTGCCGAAATGCCGCAGGGTCGAGGGGGTGGAACCTTCGGTATGGCCCAATGCTCCTCCGAGTTCCGGGCAGTACATTCTAACAATTCCTTCCATCCTGGCAACGATTTCCCTCTTGAATGGCGGGGATTCCTCCTTCGAGGGAATGATCCCGATGAAGCCCCGCGGGGCGCCGCCCGCGGTCTCGTAGGCGGCGGTGACGTACAGCGGGCTGTGCGAAAGCGGTCCGTTCCCGAGGTCCTTGATGCGGTCGATGTCCGGGAAAACGAACAGGTTCCGGCCTTCCAGGGATGGAACGGGAAGGTCGGAAACCGAGAAGAGCATGTATGCCGGGACGGTGTCTTCCAACTCCCCGATCCGCCTTTTGTCGGCCTGGCGAAAAGCCCCCGCCGGCAACATCTCCAGCATCGAGCGGGGATGAACCGTGGAGACGACCCCGCCGCACAGGAGTTCGGTCCCGTCCTCCAGCCGGATCCCCCGGAGGCCGCCCCCCGGTTCGACGGAAATACCGGCGACCCCGTTGCCGCAGCGGACATCGACCCCCAGTTTTTCCAGCCGGGCGTCGAATCCCGAAGCCAGGCTTCGGCCGCCCCCCCGGATCCCTCGCGCCGACAGGTAATAGCCGCCGGCGATGCAGGCGTGCTGGTAGAACGGGACCTCTTCGGGGGAGACGCCGTACAACAGGCAGTGCATGGAAAGCACGCATTTCAGGAGCTCGTTGCCGGTCAGGGAATCCAGCGTCTCCGAAAGCGTGGGGCCGAAGATTTTCCGGAACGCGCCGCCCGCATCGGACGGGGCGCCGGGATTCAGGTACGGCGCCGAATCGTAGTCGGCCCGGACCGCCCGGAGGTACGCCTCCACCGCGGGGCGTTCTTCGGGGAAGGCGTCGATCAGCCTTTCGCGGATCGATTCGTAGCCGGCGGGAAAACGGAACTCGAAACCTTCCCGGACGCACCGGAAGACGTCGAAGCCCTCCTCGTCGAAGGGGAAGCTGGTCACGTGATCCGACAGGCCGAGGAAACGGAACAGGATGTCGAGAGGTCCTCCCTCGTTCAACCCCCCCGTGTAATGAAAGCCGGTGTCGAAGTGAACGCCCCCGCGGGAAAATCCCCGGAGCAGCGGGGCGGTGCGCCCCGCTTTTTCCACGAGGGCCACCCGGTAGCCGTACCGGGCGAGGATCAGGGCGCAGGTCATTCCGGATACCCCCGCCCCGATTACGGCGAAGTCATGCTTCATCGTTCGTAGGACAGGACCAGGCAGGCGTTGGTGCCGCCGAATCCCGCGGAGTTGCACAATACATGTTCCGGGGCCCGGCGGACCGTCGAAGCGGCGATGTTCAGCCTCGCCGAGTCTTCGTCGGGTTCCGAAAAATTGATGTTCGGCGCGATGAACCCGTTCCGGGCCATGATCGTGGAGTAGACGACCTGCGAGGCCCCGGACATCCAGAGCTCGTGGCCTGTCATCGATTTGAGGGAGGAAACCCAGGGGGTCCTGGGGCCGAATACGGCGCTGATGCTCCTCGATTCGACCGCGTCGCCCGCCGGGGTGGAGGTCGCATGCGCGCAGATGTAGTCGATGTCCCCGGGGACCAGGTCCGCCGAATCGATGGCCTTGCGCATGGCGCTCCGCAGCCCTTCCTCGCCCGGGACGGAGATGTGGTTGCCGTCCGAGGAAAACGCGTATCCCCGGATCTCTCCCAGGACGTCCGCGCCGCGCTCCCTGGCCTTGTCGTACCGTTCCAGCACGAGGGCGGCCGCCCCGCCGCTCGGCACCAGGCCGTCGCGCAGGGCGTCGAAGGGTCGGGAGGCTTCCGCCGGATTCCGGAGATGGACCGAGAAGGCGCTGAGGGCGTCGAAGCTGCACATGGATTGCCAGTTGATTTCCTGGGCTCCGCCGCAGAGGACCCTTTCCTGGCGGCCGAGCGCGATGAGGTCCGCCGCCTGCCCGATGGCGTGCCCGCCGCTGGAGCAGGCGGAACTGATCGTCCAGCAGGCGCCGCGGGTTTTCAGGAGCGCGTTCAGGTTCATGGTGATGCAGGAGGTCATGGAGCGGAAAACGTGGCCGCTGCCGATCATCTTCGTTTCCTTGAACTCGCTCAGGAGGGCGACCTGCTCGATGGCCGCGACGCAGCTCGAATCACACCCGAAAACCAGCCCGGTTCCCTCGCTCTGGATTTCTTCGGGGGAAAGGCCGGCCATGCGGATCGCGTCCGTCGTCGCGGCGTACGCCTGGACCGCGAAGTCGGGCATGGTTTTGCATTGCTTCCTGGAGACGAACCGCCGGGGATCGAAGTCCCGTATCCTCCCCGTCAAGGGGCTGCGGAAACCGAGCCTTTCCCGTTCCGGGTCGAAAACGATCCCGGACGCTCCCCGCCTCAACGCGTTGCCGACCTCTTCGACGCTGTTGCCGAGGCACGAGACGATCCCGATGCCCGTTATGGCGACACGATGCATATCGCTCCCGAAATGACCGGAGAAATTACAGATATATGCCGCCGTTGACCGAGAAAACCTGCCCCGTGATGTAGGAAGCCCTGTCGGATGCCAGGAAGGCGACCATCTCCGCCACTTCTTCCGGTTTCCCCATGCGACCGAGCGGGATCATCGGAAGAATCCGGTCGCGGGGGAGGCCGTTCGTCATTTCCGTTTCGATGTACCCTGGGGATACGGCGTTGACCAGGACGTTTTTCTTCCCGACCTCGAGGGCAAGCGATTTCGTGGCGCCGATCAGGCCGGCCTTGGCCGCCGAATAGTTCGCCTGCCCCGCCATGCCGGCTTGTCCCGAGGTGGAGACGATGTTGATGATCCGCCCGGATTTGTTCTTGAGCATCCCGAACAGCACCATCCTGGTTACATTGAAAAAGCCGTCGAGATGGACGGACAGCGTGTCCTTCCATTCCGAATCCTGCATCCATACCATGAGCGCGTCCCGGCTGAAGCCGGCGTTGTTCACGAGGACCGATGGGGTTTCCGTTTCGAGGAGGCCGCCGAGGGCGTTTTTCACCGCGGCGGAGTCGGAGACATCGAAGGGGAGGAGCCTGCAAGACCGCCCCAGTTCTCCGATCCGGGCGCCGACTTCCTTCGCCGCATCGTGGCCGCCGCGGTAGTTGAGCCAGATGTCGAACCCGTCCCTTGCGAGGGAACACGCGATGGCGGCACCGATCCCCTTGCTTGCGCCGGTGACCAGTGCGATTTCAGTCCGCGACATTCGATGGTTGACCCCGATTTGGCTTTACAGTCTGCCCTACAACCGGAGAGGATGGCAAGCTACTCCTTCCCGCGCACCTCCTCGCGGATCTCCCTGCCCATCTCACGGAAAGCCTCGCCCGTCGCTTTCCCGCTTTCCTTGAACGCCTTGCCCACGGCGATGCCGCCTTTTTTCGCCGCCTCGCCGATCTCTATGCCCAGCTCCTTCACGTCCCGCCCGACCTTCTTCGCGCCCTCCTTCACGTTCTCCCCGGTCCCGGCGGGCTCTCCGGAAACCGGGGGAGGCGCCGCGGCGGACAGGAGAAGAAGGATGGCGGCTGCCCGAATCGCTTTGCGGTTCCCACGCATCATGGGCACCCCCCGTGAGGCGTTTTTTTCCATTCTAACGCTTCTTGCGTCCCAAGCGCTCCCGGATCAGTATAGTCGCTTGTTCCCGGGCCGGGGGATGGTTTAAGATGTCCGGATGCAGATCGCCCTCCTGAAGGCAACGGCCCTCTTCTACCTGGTCGGCGCCCTCCTGTACCTCTATTTCGTCTTCACGTTGAACGAGCGGAGCGCCCGTCTCGGCAGGATGTTCCTCCTGATCGGGGTCGCCCTCCACGGGGCCGGGTTCGCCGGCCGTTACGCCTCCGCCGGGTACACGCCGATCACCAGCCTGTTCGAGTCGCTCTCGTTTTCCGCCTTCGCGATCGTCTGCGTCTTCCTGGCGTTCGAGTTGCGGTACAACCTCCGGGTGCTGGGGGCGTTCGTGGCGCCGCTGGCGTTCTTCTTCAGCCTCTTCGCGGCGTTCCTGCCCGGCGAAGTCCTGACGCTCGCGCCCGCGCTGAACTCGTACTGGCTGCCCGTCCACGTGATGCTGCTGTTCTTCGGCAACGCCGTCTTCGCCGTCGCGTTCGGCGCGGGGATCATGTACCTGCTCATGGAGCGGGAGCTCAAGCGCAAGAAGCTGGGGCCCATCTTCAAGCGGCTCCCGTCGCTCGACGTGCTCGACGACATCAACCACCGCTGCCTGACGATCGGCTTAGATCG
>JAJZRM010000080.1 GCA_021802685.1 Deltaproteobacteria bacterium
AAAACGCCTGAAGATCCCCGAAAAGTCTAAAAGAAATTTTCCCCCAAAAGTTTCCACTGGGCATCTCCCGAATCCGCGGAGGGAAGGGAGACCGTGTCCGTTGCCGTACTGCCGTTCCGGAATGAAAGTACCAGGAGAAACGCCGGGGAGATCCTTGCCCACCATTTCATCAGGGAACTTTCGAATGCCGGGAAATTCGACGTGGTCGAACCGGGAGAGGTCAGGCAGGTGCTCCTCCAGTCCAGAACGATCATGGAAGGCGGTCTTTCCCTTCCGCAAGCGGACATCCTGCGCGCCGCCCTGAACGTGGACCTGGTCGTCACCGGCATCGTGACCGAATATCAGGACTACGTCGGCGGCTGGGGCAATCCCAAGGTGGAATTCTCCGCGAGGGTTTTCGACATGAAAACCCGTCAGATCGTGTGGTCCTCCGCCAGCTATAACCAGGGGGACGACGGGGTGTATTTCTTCAATCGCGGCAAGGTCAACACGGCGCACGGGATGGCGTCGGAAATGGTCCGGTCGGTGGTCGAAAAGATGCACGCCTCCATGGAGGCGATTCCGGGGGAGCCGGTTCGCGCTGGTTCGCGCCGATAATCCGGTTGACGAGACGGATGCTCCCAAGTAGAATCCATGTATCAAGAATGATTCTTTTTCCGCAAGGGAATCCTAATAATATCTTTCTCCCAGGCGCGCAGGAAAGGATTGTAATGAGACGACACTCCTCGTACGTTCCCATCATGATGGCCCTGATTTTGCTGTTTGCCTCGCGCGCTTATGCGCTTCCCGCGGCGGCGGATCTTCCCAAATTCGGCGGAAAACCGGCGCTGGCGTTGATCAACGGGGAACCTCTCACGCTGGAAGAGTTCGAAAGGGCGTTCGCGGGGGTTCACGGGGCGATGGGGGACAATGCCGCAAGATCCGTGACGCGTCCTTCCCAACTGCTCGACCGTTTGATCAACGCCAAGCTGGTTCTGCAGGAGGCGCGGAACATCGGCCTCGATGAACTGCCCGAGGTGCGGGCCGCCGGGAAGGCGTTCAAGGAGGAAACGCTGCGATCGATGCTTTACGGCTACCATGTCCGGAACATCCTGAAACCCGACAAGAAAGAAGCGGAAAAGAGGTACCGGGACGCGGTGAAGGAGGTGAGGGTGACCTCCATTCTTTTCGACAAGGAGGAGCATGCAAGACGGCTGGAAGCGGAGATCAAGGCCGGAGGCCGCTTCGAAGGCCTGGCGAAAAACGCGGTCGCGTCGGGAGAGGCGAAAGGAAGCACGGAAGGACAGTATATGAAGTTCTCCTCCTTGAGCCCCGACATCGCCAAGGCCGTCACCTCCATGAAGAAGGGGGAAATCAGTCCGTTGATTCCGATCGGGAAACAGTTCGCCCTTCTGAAGATGGACGGGGTCCGTTACCCGGAAAACAAGGCCGCCCGGGAGCAGGCGGAAAAAGAAGCGCTGCAGGCGAAAAGGATCGCCGCGCTGAAAAAGTATTCGGACGGACTGAGGAAGAAGTACGTTGCGGTCGACCGGAAGCTGTTCGACAGCATCGATTACGAATCTCCCGGCCTCGAATTGGAGAAACTGCGGGCGGACAATCGCGTATTGGGGAAGGTGAAGGGTGAAAAACCGGTCACCGTCGGGGATCTGACGGCGGCCCTCGAGAAGAAGTTCTTCCACGGAGCGGAGCGTGCCGCGGAAGAGAAGAAGATCAACCGGAAGAAAGACCAGGTCCTCGATGAGATCCTGAACAAGCGGGTGGCCCTCCTGGAGGCGAGGAAGCAGAAACTCGATCGGACGGAATTCTTCAAGGTAAGGGCGAAGGAGAACGAGAACGGCGTCCTGTTCGGATCTTTCGTGCAGAAGGTGATCGTGCCCGACGTCAAGGTGGGCGACGAGGAGTTGAAGGCCTACTACCAGGCGCACATCGATCGATACACTTTCCCGGAAATGGCGCGGATCGACGGCCTGGCGTTCCCGGACAAGGGGAAGGCGGACGAGTCGATCGAAAAGTTGCGCAAGGGGGCGGATTTCCAGTGGCTCCGCGCGAACGCGGACGGGCAGGTCGATCCCGCGAAGGGGGGTAACCTCCTGGAGTTCAAGGGGCAGCTTCTGGATGTGACCACCTTGCCCGAAGGAGTACGGAAGGCGATCTCCGGAGCCGCGGCGGGGGATTACCGGTTGTATGCCGATCCCGGCAACGCGTATTACGTGCTGAACCTTCTGGAACGGATCCCTTCCAAACCGATGCCCCTGGAATCCGTGAAGGGAGAGATGGAAAAGAAGGTGTTCGCCGAAAAGCTGCAGCACGTTTTGAGGGACTGGGAAGAAAAGCTGCGAAAGGCGTCTAAAGTGAAAATCTACGCCACGGGGAAGAAGCTGGACCGGCTCATCTACCCCGGGGCCAGATAACGTTTCCACCATCGATTCGGGAGACCGTATGCCGACCATCCCCTTCAAGCGGACCTTGGTGTTCTTGGGCCTGATCCTTACACTCGCGGGAGCGGCGTTCCTCGCTTCCCGTGAATCCTCCTGGGCGCAGCAACGGAAGTTCGAGAGGAAAGGGTGCCTCGACTGCCACAAGAAGTTTTCCGAGAAATACCTTTCCATGAAGGCCCTGCACCCCGGCATGAAAGAGGGGAAGTGCGAGGACTGCCATCTCCGGCACGGGATCGTCCCCAAGCTGCTGCTGAAAAAAGACGGAAACGAATTGTGTTACGGCTGCCACGCGAAGGAAAAGATCGGGTTGAACCAGCCCAAGGTCCATACGGTCCTCAAAACCGGGAAGTGCTCCTCCTGCCATAGCCCCCACGGGTCCCAGGGGAGCCATCTCCTGAAGGCGGAAGGGGCGGAGGCGTGTTACCAGTGCCACAAAAAGGAAGCCTACGGGCAAAAGGTGGTCCATGCCGTCCTGCAGAAGGACGGATGCCGGGTATGCCACAGCCCCCACAGCTCCTCCCAGCCCGACCTGCTCGTGAAGGCGAAAACGCCGTTGTGTCTCTCGTGCCACGATCCCGGCAAAGGATCTTTCAGAAAAGCGCACGGGAACTATCCCGTGGAAACGTCTTCCTGCACGGGATGCCACGACCCGCACTCCTCTTCCCGGGAAACGCTTCTCAAGGCGAGCGCGCACAATCCCGTGGTCGAGAAAAGCTGCGACGCGTGCCACGCGTCGCCCGACTCCAAGACGCCCTTCGCGGTGACGGGGAAGGGAGGGGCGCTGTGTTACCAGTGCCACGATGAAGCCCAGCTGAAGGCGGGAGGTACGGTCCTCCACGACCCCTTCAGCGGAGGGGAATGCCTCTCTTGTCACGATCCGCACGCATCCCGGAACCCGGATCTCCTGGCAAAGAAGGGGAACGCCGTCTGCCTCGAATGCCACGGAGAGCAGGGGAGACCCGTGGCGAAGGGCCACGCCGCGTTGACGGCCGGGAAAGGGTGCCTCTCCTGCCACATGCCGCACGCCGCTAAAGCCAAGGGGCTCCTCACGGCGAAGGATGCGGACCTGTGCTACGCCTGCCACGCGAAGGTCAAGGCGAGCCAGAAGGCGAAGACGCAGCACGCGCCTTTCGCCGAGGGGGATTGCTCTTCGTGCCACAACCCGCACGGCTCCGATCTCCCGGGAATCCTGAAGGACCGGGAGGACAAGGTTTGTTACGGTTGCCACGCGGATGCGGCAACGGGTTTCGTCAAGAAAAACATCCACAAGCCGGTGCTGTCCGGAAATTGCAGCGCCTGCCACGGGGTGCACGGCGCGGAGAACAAGAATCTTCTGCGGAAGTCCGGGGCCTCCCTTTGTTCCGACTGCCACAAGGAGCTGATGAAAGAGGCGGCGGGCATCGTCCTCCACGACCCGTTCAAGGGAGGAGAGTGCCTGACCTGCCACGACGCCCACGCATCCGATTTCAGCGGGATGATCGTCGCGAAGCAGGACAAGGTCTGCTTCGAGTGCCATTCCGAGCTGAAAGATCGCTTGAAGGGGGGGAAGAGCCGGCATTCCCCCGTTACGGCCGGGGAGTGTACGAAGTGCCACAGCCCCCACAAGGCGAAGCTGAACAAGTTGACGCTCGCCCAGGGACCCGACCTGTGTCTGAACTGCCACAAGGGACTCAAGGAGAAGATGCAGAAAGAGAAGACGCACTCCCCCGCGGGGCGCGACTGCCTCCGGTGCCACGGCCCCCATGTCACGGCGGAGGGGAACCTTCTGGCCAAGCCCGTGCAATCTCTCTGCTCCGAGTGTCATAACGTGAAAGACGCGTCCTTCTCCAAGGCGCACTTCGACATCGACCCGGCGGTGATGAATTGCATTTCCTGCCATACGCCGCATGCTTCGAAAGACCCGAAATTCTTCAAGGAGAAAGTCCACGCGCCCTTCGCGGGACGTTCCTGCGAGGATTGCCACCTTCCGGCAAAGCGCTGACAGGGGACAAAACATGACGCTTCGAGCCAAGACCGCTCTGGTCCTTATCGCGATCGTTTGCACGATGGCGGTTTCGTCGTCGCACGCCCAGGACAAGTTCCGCCTGAAACCCGGTGCGAAGGGGAAGGTCTGCCTGGACTGCCACGAGACGTTCAAGGAGAAACTGAAGGCGCCGTTCGTCCATACGCCGGTGAAGGCGGGCGACTGCTCCGACTGCCACAACCCGCACGCCTCCTCCCACGGCAAGCTCCTGTCGGAGGGCGTGAACCGGATCTGCTTCTCGTGCCATGAGGGGATCGTCCCGGAGAAAGCGCGCAGCGCCCATAAGGTGGTGACGGAAGGCAACTGCGTGAAGTGCCACGATCCCCACGCGGCGAAAAACCGGAATAACCTGCTGCAGGCCGGGAACGAGCTCTGTTTCGGCTGCCACCAGCGCATCGCCAAGGAAGTCGCCGGGAACAAGTTCAAGCATAACCCCGTGGAGAAGGGGTGCCTCAACTGCCATACGCCGCACGGATCGGCGAAGACGATGTCACTCCTCAAGTCCGACGTTCCCGGCATCTGCGTCGCCTGCCACAAGCCGGACGCTCCATCCTTCGTGAAGCAGCACATGGGATACCCCGTGGCGAAGTCGAACTGCTCCTCCTGCCACGATCCCCACGGTTCCGGCAGCCGCGGGATCCTTTGGGGGAAGCCGCACCAACCCGTGGTGAACAAGATGTGCAACCAGTGCCACCTGGACCCGTCTTCCCCTAACGCCCTGAAAACCCGCAAGGCGGGGTTGGACCTCTGCCGCGGATGCCACAACGCCAAGATGAACGAAATCCTCGGGAAGAAACGCGTTCACTGGCCGGTGGTGGACAAGATGTCGTGCGAGAACTGCCACCGCCCGCACGCTTCCAGGGAAAGCGACCTGCTGAAAGGGACGCAGCTCGCCCTTTGCGGGGAGTGCCACCGGGACACCATCGAGCGGCTGGACAAATCCGCCGTGAAGCACAAGCCGGCCCAGGAGGGGAATTGCACGAAGTGCCATCTCCCGCACTCCTCGAACAACGTCTCCCTGCTGGACAACACGAACTCGATCAACCTGTGCGGCACCTGCCACGACTGGCAGAAACACTCCTCCCACCCGATCGGCGAAAAGGCGGCCGACAAGAGGAACCGGAACATCACCATGGACTGCATGAGCTGCCACGCTCCGCACGGGTCGGATCAGAAGCGGTTCACGTGGTATGACGTAAAGATGGAGCTTTGCGTGCAGTGCCACGAACAATACAAGAGGTGACCCGATGCGCAGCGCCATGAAGAAGGTTTTTTTCACCTCGATCCTCCTTGCGGCCGCCGCCGGCTCCCATGCCGCCGAACCGCTGAAGTTCAAGCAGATGGCTCCGATCTACGTGGACGGGAAAGGTGCGGGGATCCGGCAGCCGGAAGGCGTTTCCTGCAAGGGGAACGCCCTGGTCGTGGCGGACACCGGGAACGGCCGGCTCCTGCGGTACACGATCGCGGGGGACGCCTGGACGCCCAGCGGCGAGATCGTTCTCCCCCAGTTGCCGTACCCGATCCGCGTGGACATGAATACGAAGGGTGAGATTTTTGCGCTGGACGGCAGCTCGCGCAAGATCGCGCGCATCGCCCCGACCGGGGAATTCCTGGGTTACGTCGCCCCGGCGGGCGAGGTGCAGGGAACCATCGTGCCGCGAAGCCTGCGGGTCGACCGGGACGGCAACCTGTACCTGCTGGACGTGGGTTCCGCCCGAGTTCTCTCGATGGATCCGTCGGGGAAGGTCCTCCGGGAGATCCCTTTCCCGAAAGAATACGGCTTCTTTTCGGATTTGGCCGTGGATGCGGGAGGGAACGTCCTTCTCCTGGATAGTGTCCGGAAGAGGGTTTTCAAGGCGGCGAAAGCCTCTACGGAGACGCGCCCACTCTCGGAATCCCTCAAGGAGGAAGCGTATTTTCCCACCGCCATCGCAACGGACCGGCAGGGAACGATCTTCCTGGTCGATCAGAACGGCGACGGGGTCGTCATCCTCGGTCCCGACGGATCGTTCAAGGGGAGGAGGCTGAGCATGGGCTGGAAGGACGGCTTCCTCCGCTACCCCGCGCAGATGTGCATCACGGAAAACGGAACCGCGTTCATCGCGGACCGCGGGAACAACCGGGTCGACGGTTTCCTGATCACGGAATAGGCCCGGATCTCCCGTCCCGTGATCCCGTTCCTGTACCTGCTGTTTTTCCTTTCCGGAGCCGCCTCGCTGGCCTACCAGGTGGTTTGGGTTCGCTCTCTCCAGCTGCTCTTCGGCAGCTCCCATTTCGCGGTGACGGCGGTTCTCTCCGTATTCATGGGCGGCCTCGCGCTGGGGAGCCATCTTCTCGGCCGGCGGGTGGACCGGCTCGGCAGGCCGCTGAGATTCTACGGGTTTCTGGAGATCGGGATCGCCGTCTTCGCCGTTCTGTTCCTCCTGCTGGTGAAGCTGTATCCGCATCTTTACGTGCCTCTTGCCCGATTGGCGGAAGAAAACACCCTTTATCTCTCGTTCCTCCGCGTACTGTTCGCCGTCATCGCGTTGATCGTCCCCACGACGATGATGGGGGGAACCTTGCCGGTATTGACGAAGTTCGCGTCGGACCGTTCGCGCCATGCCGGGGAACACGTTTCCTTCCTGTACGGGTTCAACACGCTCGGCGCGGTGGTCGGAACGCTTTTTGCCGGATTCGTCCTGCTCCCGGAATACTCCGTAATCGGCACAACCGCCATCGCGATCGCCACGAATATCTTCATCGGAATCGCATGCATTTTTCTCTCGGGAAAGCCGGCCTTGGCGGGAGACGGACATGGAGAGGAACCTCGGCGGGAAGAAGTCGCCACGGAGGCCGTCGATGCCTCTCCTGACGTTTCGTTGATCCTTTGGGGGATCGGAATCAGCGGTTTCTGCGCACTCGGATACGAAGTGCTATGGACCCGGGTCCTTTCCATGGTCGTCGGGGCGAGCGTATACGGTTTCACCGTCATGCTGGTTTCATTTCTCGCGGGGATCGCGCTGGGAAGCAAGGCGTTCGGATTGTTCATCCGCGCATTCCCGGGTTCCTGCAGGACCCCGGAGAGAGCGATGGTTCTCTTTGGCGCCGTTCAGGTACTTATCGGCCTTTCCGCCCTGGCCGTCACGTATTTCATCCGGGACCTGCCGTCCCACGCCATCCGGATCCAGAACTACCTGCTCGGAACCGGAATCAGTCCGTTCGAGGTTCGGCAGGGGGCCAACTTCGCGGTCGCCTTCTCCCACATGTTCGTTCCCGCGTTTTTCATGGGGGCGGCGTTTCCTCTTGCGGGGAAGATCCGGGCGGATCGGCGGAAATCGCCCGGAGAGGCGATCGGCGAAGTTTCGGTGTATAACACCATCGGGGCGATCCTGGGAGCGGCCTTCAGCGGATTCGCCCTGATCTACCTGTTCGGTATCGAACGATCCCTGCAATTTCTCACGCTGATCAACGTGGGCGCGGGACTTCTGATCGCCGTCAGCGCATGGAGGATCCCGGCATTGACCGGGGGAACTGCGGCATGCACGGCCGCAGCCGTCGCGATTCTTGCGGTCCACCCGGGCCTCTGGAGGATGTGGGACCTGAAATACTTCGCCATTTACCGGAACAACACGCGGGAGGCGTTCGACACCGATTTCAACATGAAGGATGCGATGGAAAACACGGACGTGCTGTATTACGCGGAAGGCGTGCAGGCGACCGTCAGCTCGATCCGGGTGAAGGGAGGCTCCCAGGCGTTCATCACCAACGGGAGGATCGAGGCATCGAACCAGAAGGAAGGGATCCAGTGCCAGTACACCTTGGGCCACCTGCCCATGCTTCTGCATAAAAACCCCAGGAAGGTGTTCGTGCTCGGCACGGGAAGCGGAATGACCCTCGGGGCGACATCCGTCCATCCGCAGGTGGAGGAAATCGTTCTCGCCGAGATCGAGCCGAAGGTCCTCGGTGTGGCAAGAACGTTTTCGGAGTATAACCACAACGTTCTGGAGAACCCGAAGCTGCGGATCGTATTCAACGACGGAAGAAATTACCTGATGACCACCGAAAAGAAGTTCGACGTCATCACGGCGGACCCGATCCATCCGTGGTTCAGCGGGGCGGGCTATCTCTATACAATCGAATATTTCCGGCTGGCGGCGGACCACCTCCGGCCGGGGGGGATCGTTTGCCAGTGGCTTCCGATCTACGAATTGAGCGTGGACGACCTGAAAAGCGTCGTCCGAACGTTCACGGAGAGTTTCCGGTACACCATGCTGTGGCTGACCCGGAACGATGCGGAACTGGTGGGGAGCAACGATCCGATCGTAATCGATGGGGAGGATCTGGAAAGGCGCATCGCGGCACCGGGCGTATACGCCGACCTGAAGAGCGTCGATATGGGTTCGGCGGATGATCTCCTCGCCTATTTCGTCATGGGGTCCAGGGGGATGAGGGACTTCGCGGCGGGAGGCGCGGTGAACTCGGATGACAATCTCCACCTGGAATTTTCCGCTCCGTTGTCCATGAATGTGCCAACCCAGGGGAAGAACGCGCACGCCCTCTATCGATTCAGGGAAACGCTGCTGCCGTACATGCTTCCTGAAGCGGATCAGAACAAGCGGGAAGACCGGATCAGGAAGTATCGGCGGCAGATGGAGGCAGGGAAGGAATACGCTCTCGCGCATGTCCTGTTTCTGCACGGCAGGCACGGGACTCCCGCATTCCAAAAGGCCGTGGAAGAGGCGGACCGCGCATATCCGGGTTATGCTCCCTTAAGGTTTCTGAAAGGCGAGGTTCAGGACCTGGTGGCCATGATCCCGACGTTGATCCGTTCGGAAAATTTCATGCTGCTCGATAAATCCGGGAACCGCGCGGGCCTGGAAATTTCCGCGGTGAAGGTGCGCATCGGGGATCGGCGCGCGGCGGTGATCTTTGTGGACAACCGGGCCCGCGTCATTTTCGGCCAGCGGTATTTCGACGGGAGCCCCCAGGAACTCGATGGGGCGATCCGGCGGTTCGTCGATGATGTCTTCGGGGTTCTTGCGTCCTCGAACACGCCGGATGACGCGAGGGCCGCCATTGACCGGAAAGTCCGGGGCAACCCCGCGGTTTCCAGATGAAAGGGAATCGTTCTCCTATCGGCAGAGAACCTTGTAGAGGTCTCCTCTCGGGGATTCACGCACGATTCCCCGCCACGCGGAAGGGGTGATGGTATGGACCGCCGGTTTATTCGGTCTTTCCGAGATCACCTCGGCGTCCCGTACGATTTTGTTGGAACAGCCGACTTCCTCCAGGGATTTT
>JAJZRM010000081.1 GCA_021802685.1 Deltaproteobacteria bacterium
GGGTCGAGGCCGCTCCCACGGAGGTGGAGATCCTCAAGGCCGCCTGAACCGCTCCAATATCCGCCAACAGCCGCAGCCGACCGCCGGCTGGGGGTCCCGAATACCTCGGGACCTTCACCGGCGCTCGAATGCTACCGTAATTATGAATTGAACCACTTAGCATCCGCTTTCCTCCCGCGTTTCCTTTGTCCTTCCGCCGGGATAGAATGGGTTCGCGGTGCAACGGCAAACTGCGCCGCAACAGGTGGCCCGCATGCCGCTGCCGTTTCCATCCATACGGGAACTCCTTGCCGGCTTTTCCGAGGCCGAATCCGGGCGGTTCCACGCCCTCTGCATCGAGCGTCGATTCCCTCGGGATGTCGAGGTATTCCGGCAGGGGGACCCGCCCGATGGCGTCTGCATCGTGAAGAAGGGCCTTGTGAAAATCGTCTCCATATCCGAAAAAGGAGCCGAGCAGATCCTGCACATCCTCCGGCCGGGAGATGTTTTCGGGGAGCTGATCCTGATCGGAGCGCCCCGGCCGTTCACGGCGGTCGCCTTGACGGACGCCGCCGTTTCGATCCTTCCCCTGGCGAAACTCCAGGATCTCATCGCAACCTCCCCCGCCTTCTCGCGAAACTACCTGCGTCTTCTTTCCATGCGCCTCTACGAACTGGAGCAGGTCTTCCCGGCGCTGGTCCAGGCGTGGCCCCACCATCGGCTGGCGAAGGAACTGCTTCACCTGGCGGAGGACCTTGGGGACGAGACGCCCATGGGCACCCGGGTGACGCTGCGCCTTACCCACGAACTCCTCTCGAACCTGATCGGCTCCTCTCGGGAGACGGTGACCCTGCTCATCCACAAGTTCGAGGAGATCGGGCTTGTGCGCAGGGAGGGACGCGACCTGTTCCTCAACCGGGAGCGGCTGGCGGAGTACCTCGGGCTCGAAGGCGAAAAATCATGATCGAACAGCCCTTCCATCGAGCCGGTGCGGCTGAATCGTCCGGGGACGGGGCAGGCCCACCGGGTGTCCGGCGTATAATGACGCCGGAGGTAGACCCGATATGAGAAAGCTCCTCTTGGCAACGCTCATGACGGCAGCCGTTCTCTCCGCGTCCGTCCCGCCGCTCTTTTCGCAAGAACATGACCGGGCCGCCGCCATGGACAAGAAAGTGCGGGCGTTCCTCGAGAGCCGCGCGGGAGAGTGGCGCGACATGAACGTCCCCGAAGCGGACGGCAGGCTGCTCCGCGACATCATCGTCAAGAACAACTATAAGCGGGCGCTTGAGATCGGCACCTCGACCGGCCATTCCGCGATCTGGATCGCCTGGGGTTTAAGCAAGACCGGCGGAAAATTGACAACGATCGAAATCGATGAAGCGAGGCACAATAAGGCGTTGGAGAATTTCAGGGAAGCCGGCCTCTCGGAATACATCGATGCCCGGCGGACCGACGCGCACGAGCTCGTCCCGAAATTGCCCGGACCGTTCGACTTCGTCTTCTCCGATGCGGACAAGGATTGGTACAAGGAGTATTTCGACGCCGTGGCGCCGAAGCTGATCGTCGGCGGCTGCTACGTGACGCACAACGTCTCGGATCGCCGGTGGAACCTCTTCGGATTGGGCGGCTACGTCGACTATCTCAAGGGTCTGAAAAATTTCGAGACGACCTTCGACGACAGGGGCGCCGGCGTTTCCATCAGCTGCAAAAAACGCGAAAAGTAGGCGGTGGTGGAAAACGGCCCCGACACCGGGCTCGAAAGGACGCTCGGCCTCTTTCCCATAACGAACGTCGTCATCGCCAACATGATCGGCGCCGGGATCTTCACCACCAGCGGACTGCTCATGAGCGATCTCGGAGACCCGCTCCTCATGATTTCCCTGTGGGTCGTCGGGGGGATCATCGCCCTGTGCGGCGCGCTGTCGTACGGGGCGCTGGGCGCCGCCATGCCGCATGCCGGCGGCGAATACGCGTTCCTTTCGAGGCTGTACCATCCGCTCCTGGGGTTCTTGAGCGGCTGGACGTCCTTCATCGTCGGGTTCTCCGCCCCGATCGCGGCATCGGCCATCGGGTTCAGCGAATACTTCTTCCGGGCGTTTCCCCAGCTGTTCCTCCGGGGAGATCCCGCGGTTCTCAAGAAGATCCTCTCCATCGGCGTGATCCTGCTCTTCACGGGGATCCACATGCGGGGAATCGAGTTCGGCGCGCGGGTTCAAAACGTCCTGACCGTCCTGAAAGGGATGCTCATCGCCTGCCTGATCCTCGGCGGCCTTCTGCTCGGGTCCGGCGATATCCGGCACTTCGCCCACGGAAACGCGTTCCCGTTCTCCTTCGCGGGATGGAAAACCGTGGGGCTGTCGCTGATGTGGATCATGTTCGCCTACAGCGGATGGAACGCCTCGACCTATATCGGCTCGGAAATCAGGAATCCGGCAAAGCTTCTTCCCCGATCGCTCATTTTGGGAACCGGCGCGGTGACGGTTCTGTACATCTGCATCAATATCGTCTTCGTCTACGCGGTGCCTCCGGAGGAAATGAAAGGCGTCATCCCCATCGGCGGTTTGGCCATGGGAAAACTCTTCGGCCGTTCCCTGGAAACCGTTTTTTCCCTTCTGGTCTCCTTCGCCCTTTTTTCCTCCTTGAGCGCGTTCATCATTCTCGGCCCCCGGGTGTACTACTCCATGGCCAAGGACCGGTTGTTCTTCAAGGAACTGGCGCACGTGCATCCCGGTTCGAAAGCCCCTACCCGGTCCATCGCCCTGCAGGGAGCGATTTCCTCCGTGATGGTGCTGTCCGGAACGTTCGACCAGATCCTGACCGTGATGGGATTTGCGCTCGGCATCTTTCCCCTGTTCGCCGTGGCGGGAGTGTTCCGGCTGAAACCCTCCGGAACAACGGGGACGACGTTTTCCGGGTACCCGTGGGCGCCGTTGCTCTACCTTGCCGCCGGGGCGTGCATCCTCCTCCTCTCCTTTTTCCAGCGTCCGGGCGAATCGTCTTTGGCTATCCTGAGCGTACTGATCGGTGTGCCGGTGTACGTCTATTTCAGGAGGAAGGGAAATTGACTGTATCATCCGGAAAGATTATTCTCTTCGCGGTAGTTGATGCGCAATGCTCTCGCCAGAGGTTGGATGACTGCTGTCGTTCTCCATATGGATCTTGTGTGAGGAGTCGAGTGCGCAATAGGCGTTGACCGCCGGCGCGCGCCTGCATCTCCTCAACCGCCGATCCTTTTCCCGCGTATTTTGCCGTCCGCCTCGGCGTGACGGTATGCGGTCGACGGTGCGCGCCTTTCGTCGCGCACCATGGAGGACGTTATCGTGTACCAATTGTCCGCCCTGGGCTTTGGCCCATTCTTCGAAGAACATCTGTCACGCACGGAACACCCCGCCGGCGTCCCCGCCAGGATCGCCTCCGAGCACCGCGGTGCGTATGTGGTCTGGTCCGCTTCGGGTGCCGGCCGTGCCCAGCTTGCCGGAAAACTTCGCAAACAGCTTGAGGATAAAGGATTCCCTGCCGTCGGCGATTGGGTCGTCCTCAAGGACGCACCCGGCCCGGATCGCACCACCATCATCGACCAAGTAATTGAACGGCACACGGTTTTCACCCGCGGAGCCGCCGGGCGCCCGGGACGTGCCCAAGTCGTCGCCGCCAATATCGACATCGTGTTCGCCGTCTGTGGTCTTGACGAGGACTTCAACGTCCGCAGGATCGAACGCTACCTTGCCCGAATCTGGGCGAGCGGCGCCCAGCCCGCGGTGATCCTCAACAAGGCGGACATCTGCGGGAACACCGCCGCGCGTATGGCCGAAGTGGAAAGCCACTGTCCCATGGTGCCTGTTTACGTAACCAGTGCTCTCCTGTCGGAAGGCCTTGCAGTGATTCGGGCAAGCATCCGAGAAGGATTGACGGCGGCTTTCGTCGGCTCTTCCGGGGCGGGCAAATCAACCCTGATCAACGCCTTTCTCGGCGAAGAGCGGATGTCCACCGGTGATGTTCGAGCGCGCGATGGCCGTGGCTGTCATGTCACGACCCACCGCCAGCTCGTCATGCTGCCCGGAGGCGGCCTGCTGCTCGACACGCCGGGCATGCGAGAGCTGCAACTTGTCGACGAAGACGGCCTCGATTCGGTCTTCGACGACATCGCGACGCTCTCCACGCGATGCCGCTTTCGGGACTGCCGCCACAACACCGAACCGGGTTGCGCGGTGATGGAGGCGGTGAAGTCAGGAGACCTCTCCGCCGACCGCCTGGAGCACTACCGGAAACTCGAACGGGAAGCCCGGGCCTACGAGCGGCGTCACGACGAGAAACTGCGTCGACAATCCGAACGGGTATGGGGACAACTCTACGACGAGGTCGCCCGCCTGCGGCGTTGGAAAGGGGGTAAGGGAACCTGGCGTTAAGCCAGGTTCCCTTTGAACATTGCCCGAACCCTCTTCTCCCTTGCTACTCCACCGTCACGCTCTTCGCCAGGTTGCGCGGCTGGTCCACGTCGGTCCCTTTGAGGACCGCCATGTGGTACGCCAGCAGCTGGAGCGGGACCACCTCGAGGATCGGACGGGCGAACCGGCCGCACGCCGGCAGGTACAGTACGTCGCTGGCCTTCCCCGCCAGGATGTCGTCCCCTTCCGTCCCCACGGCGATCACCATGCCGCCGCGGGCGTGCGCCTCTTCGAGATTGGAGAAGGTTTTCTCGTAGCTCTCGCCCTTCGCGCACAGGACCAGCACCGGCATCCGCTCGTCGATCAGGGCGATCGGGCCGTGCTTCATCTCGCCGGCGGGGTACCCTTCCGCGTGGATGTAGGAGATCTCCTTCAGCTTGAGCGCGCCCTCGAGGGCGATCGGGTAGGAGATGCCGCGGCCCAGGAACAGGAAATCCTGCGCGTCTTTGTACTTCTTCGCGACCGCCGCGACCTCTCCTTCGCGCTTCAGGCAATCCTCGACCTTGCGTGGCAGGTCGGACAGCTCCGTGAGGTGCAGCGCGATCTCCTTTGGAGTGAGGATCTTGCGGGCCTGCGCCAGGCGGAGGGCCATCAGGTAGAGGGCCGCCAGCTGGGTTGTGAACGCCTTCGTGGAGGCGACGCCGATCTCCGGCCCCGCGTGGGTGTAGATGACGCCGTCGGACTCCCGCGCGACCGTCGACGCGACCACGTTGCAGATGGAAATGGTGGTCGCGGCCTTGGCTTTCGCCTCCCGCATCCCCGCCAGGGTGTCCGCCGTTTCGCCGGACTGCGAGATCGAGACGCAGAGGGTCCCCTCGTCGACCACGGGGTCGCGGTACCGGTACTCCGATCCGAGATCCACCTCGACGGGAATGCGCGACAGCCCCTCGATCATGAACTTCCCTACAAGCGCCGCGTGCCACGAGGTGCCGCACGCGACGACGATCACCTTACGGACGGCGGCCAGCTGCGCGTCGGAGAGCGGCAGCGTCTCGAAGAACACCTCCCCCTCCTCGGGGAGCATCCTTCCGGCCAGGGTGTCGAGGATCGCCCGGGGCTGCTCGTGGATCTCCTTCAACATGAAATGGCGGTAGCCGCCTTTCTCCGCCATCACGGGGGACCAGTCGATCCGCTGCGGCTTGCGCTTCCTCGGCTTGCCCACGAAGTCGGTGATCCGGATCCCGTCCGGGGTGGCCACCACCATCTCCCCGTCCTCGAGAAAGAGGACGTCGCGGGTATGGGACAGGAACGCCGTCAGGTCGGAGGCGAGAAAGTATTCGCCCTCCCCCAGCCCCACCACCATGGGGCAGTTCAACCGAACCCCGACCAGCGTCCCCGGTTCCTTGTCCGTCACCGCGAGGAAGGCGTAGGATCCGCGGATCTCCGACACGGTCCTTCGCGCGGCGTCCTCCAGCGACATCCCCGCGTCCAGGTGCTCGTCGAGGAGATGGGATATCACCTCCGTGTCGGTCTCGGAACAGAACACGCGGCCCTTCGAGAGGAGCCTCTCTTTCAGCGTCCGGTGGTTCTCGACGATTCCGTTGTGGATGACCGCCACGCGTCCGACGCGGTGGGGATGGGCGTTCTCGTCGGAAGGCCGTCCGTGGGTCGCCCAGCGGGTGTGGCCGACGCCGCAGGTGCCGGATACCGGCTCCCTGGCGATCAGGTCGGTGAGGCGGGATATCTTCCCCTTGGACTTTCGGACCGAGATGTCCCCGTCGGAGAGGACCGCGATCCCGGCCGAGTCGTACCCGCGGTATTCCAGCCGGCGCAACCCGTCCACCAGGACCTCCACGCACGGATTGGGACCGGTGTACCCGACGATTCCGCACATGTCACTTCTCCCCCTTCGGTTTCACCGACGGGACGGGAAGCCCCGCTTTCTTCAGCAGCTCCGGCTTTTTGCGGGCCACCCAGAACTCCGACACCTTCTGCTCGGAGCGCGACAACGCCAGCGCGTAGGGAGGAACGTTTTTCGTGATCGTCGATCCGGCCCCGATCAGGGCGCCCTTCCCCACGGTGACGGGGGCGACAAGCATCGTGTCGCTCCCCACGAACACCCCGTCGCCCAGGACGGTCTGGTACTTCGAAATGCCGTCGTAGTTGCAGGTGATGGTCCCCGCCCCCACGTTGACCTTCTTCCCCACGACGGCGTCGCCGATATAGGTGAGGTGGTTCGCCTTGGATCCCTTGCCGATCCGGCTTTTCTTGACCTCGACGAAATTGCCGATGTGTGCGCCTTCCCCGATGTCCGCCTGTGGGCGCAAGTGCGAGAACGGGCCGAGGATGGCGTTTTTTCTCACCCGCGAAGAGGCGAGCACCGTGTACGGTTTCAGGTGGACGCCGTCCCCGACGACGCAATCCTCCACGACGCATCCCGTCTGGATCCGGACCCCCCGGCCGATCCGGGTGGCGCCCATCAGCATGACGCCCGGCTCGACGATCGTGTCCTGGCCGATCCGCACTTCCGTTTCGACGTACACCCTGTCCGGATCGACGAACGTCACCCCGGAATCCATCAGGGCGCCGAGTTTCCTCTTCAGCAGGATTCGGGTCGCCTCCGCGAGCTCCCGGCGCGAATTGATCCCCCGCACCTCGTCCTCGTCGCGCGCCGCGAGCGGCACCACGCGCTGCCCCTGGGCGAGCGCCTCCAGGACGAGGTCCGTCAGGTAATACTCCCGCTGGGCGTTCACGTCGGAGAGGCGCGGCAGCCCGCGTTCCAGGAAGGCCCGGTCGAAGGCGTACGTCCCGGAATTGACCTCCTGGATCTTCCGGATGGACGCGTCCGCGTCCTTCTCTTCCACGATCCTGGCCACGGTCCCGTCGGGATTCCGGAGGATCCGGCCGTATCCCGCGGGGTCGTCGAGGACGCCTGTGAGCACCGCCGCGACGGCCCCCTTCCGCCGGCGCTCGGCGAGGAGCGCC
The DNA here is from genome assembly GCA_021802685.1 of Deltaproteobacteria bacterium. Classification (GTDB taxonomy): domain Bacteria; phylum Desulfobacterota; class Deferrimicrobia; order Deferrimicrobiales; family Deferrimicrobiaceae; genus UBA2219. The sequence goes on from JAJZRM010000081.1 coordinate 7,350, forward strand.
CGGATCGTAGCAGGTCCGATGAGCGGGGCGTCCCCGCACAGGACCACGACCTCCTTCGCTCCCGCGGGCAGCTCCGCGAGGCCGCACCGGGCGGCATCCCCCGTGCCGAACTGGCTTTCCTGGATCGCCACCTTTCCGCCAAACGCCTCCACGGTGGGGAGAACCTTGTCCCGGCCGAACCCGAGGACGAAGACCATGTCGCGGACCCCTGCCGCCTTCGCCGCGTGCGCCACATGCCACGCCACGGGTTTCCCGAGTGCGGCGTGCGCCACCTTCGGCATGGCGGACCGCATCCGCCTCCCCTGCCCGGCAGCCAGGATGATCGCGGAAATTCCTTTCATCGACCGCCCCTTTCACGTGTACGCCAAGTAAATGCTAATATGAAGCACCGATTCCGCCGATAACCAAGTGTACAAGTTTTCCCTTGGGGAAGGAAGGGAACGACGGCGTTGGACGATGTGAAGGTCCTGCTGGACCGGATGGAAGCCGACCTGGTCGGTCTGAAACGCCAGTACGACCTCTTCTTCCAGGGGGGGAGGCGCGGCGAGCCGATCAAGGAGCGCAAGGAGCTGGAAGCGCGGCTCCTGGTCTTAAGCCGGCGATCGGCCGTCAACAGCACGGACCAGCTGCGCTTCAGCAACCTGCAGGGGAAGTATTGGGCTTTCGCCAACCTCTGGACGAGGACCGTGCGGGACCTTGAAGAGGGACGGCTCCGCAGGGACTCGGCGGGCGCGGTCACGCGGCAGGAGACGGAACGGAAAGGACCGGCCGAGGCGGATCATATCGAGCGCGTGTCGCAGGAGCTGCTGGAAGCCCGGCGGTCGTGCGGCCTCGGCGGGACCCCGTCGGAACTCGCCTCCCTGCGCGAAGCGCTTCAAGCCCGTGCGCGGGAGATCTCCGACTCCTCGGGGGGGAAAACGGTGGAGTTCCGCGTCAGCATCGAGGACGGCAAGCCGAAGGTGAAGGCGACCCTCAAGTAAAGCGGCGGCTACTCCCCGGCGGAAATCCGCACGATCGCCCGCTGCAGCGCGGAGGTCGCCTTCATGTAGGAGTCGTCGTCCATCGACAGCGTCTTCAGCTCCGCCTCGGCCCGATCCTTCGCGCGGCGGGCGCGTTCCACGTCGATCTCCTCGGCGCGCTCCGCCGTTTCCGCCATCACCACGACCCGTTCCGGCGTCACTTCCGCGAACCCCCCGCCCAAGGCGACTTGGTGCAGCGCCCCCGCCTTGCGGTACCGGAGCACCCCGATATTCAGGATGCACAGGAACTGCGTGTGCTCCGGGAGCACGCCGAATTCGCCCTCGAAGCCGGGGGCGATGACCTCGTCCACGTCCTCCGAGAGAAGCAGCCTCTCCGGGGTGACCAGCTCCAGCCGGATCGTCGATGCCATCGTCCTTCGTTCTCCCCTTACGTCGTGGCGAGCAGCTGCTTGCCCTTCTCCATCGCTTCCTCGATCGTTCCGACCATGTAGAACGCCTGCTCGGGAAGCTCGTCGTGCTTCCCGTCGACGATTTCCTGGAACGAACGGATGGTGTCCTCGAGGCGGACGTACTTGCCGGGGATCCCCGTGAACTGCTCGGCGACGAAGAACGGTTGGGACAGGAACCGCTGGATCTTCCGGGCGCGGGCCACGAGGATCTTGTCGTCCTCGGACAGCTCGTCCATGCCGAGGATGGCGATGATGTCCTGGAGGTCCTTGTACTTCTGGAGGACCTTCTGCACCGCGCGGGCCACCGTGTAATGCTCCTCGCCCAGGACCAGGGGCGAGAGGATCCGGGACGTGGAGTCCAGGGGATCCACCGCCGGATAGATGCCGAGCTCGGCGATCTGGCGGGAAAGAACGGTGGTGGCGTCGAGGTGCGAGAAGGCGGTCGCCGGCGCCGGGTCGGTCAGGTCGTCCGCCGGGACGTAGATCGCCTGGACCGAGGTGATCGACCCCTTGTTGGTCGAGGTGATCCGCTCCTGCAGGTTCCCCATCTCGGTGGAAAGGGTCGGCTGGTAGCCGACCGCCGACGGGATGCGGCCCAGGAGGGCCGACACTTCCGAGCCGGCCTGGGTGAACCGGAAGATGTTGTCGATGAACAGGAGCACGTCCTGCCCTTCCTCGTCGCGGAAATATTCCGCGGCGGTCAAGGCCGACAGCCCCACCCGGGCGCGCGCGCCGGGCGGCTCGTTCATCTGGCCGTACACCAGGCACGCCTTCTCGAGGACCTTGGACTCCTTCATTTCGAGCCACAGGTCGTTCCCCTCGCGGGTGCGCTCGCCC